>JAUVQU010000042.1 GCA_030597965.1 Cellvibrionaceae bacterium | reverse complement strand
TTTGATCACCTGTAAGCGATCAAGGTTGGCACCAATTGGATCCTTACCCGCAACCAGAAGAAAGGACGGAGCAACCGGATCAGAGACGTCCTCATTCAGAATGCCACCCATCGGTACACCGGCTGCATAGGCCTGATCCAGCCAATCGGTTTGATGAAGCATCTGCGCTGAATAATCCCAACCACCAAAGAAACGTAAGGTCATACGTGGCCCTGTTGTGGCGTAGGACTCCTTGCGACGCAAAGCGTCATAAATAGAATCGCGTGTATTCTCTTGGGCATACACGGCCGCCAAACCCTGTGAGCCCCACTGACCGGTGCGGCGCATACTGTCTGACATCAAAAAGACTTCGCCCAAACGCTGTGCCGCTGAACCGTCCATGATTGGCTGCTTGCCACTGTAGTTATCTTCTTCATCCAGCATGGTGCCGTTGTGGCTATCACCACTGCCGATTACACCAAACATATAAGGGTTAAAGCCCTGCTTATGGTTGTATTCCATACCGACACGCATGGCATCACGAATATAACTTCCGGGCACCTTACCAATATCACCCGCCGGGTTAAAAATAGTCGTGAATAATTCATGACCCGCAAATAGATCATCGGGTGAGAGCTCCGGGTGTGTTTCCGAAGAACCCTTGGCCTGAAACATTTCTGTAATCGGCTCGTTGATCATACGGCGCTTTGCGTACTCTGCATCCAGCGGACTGCCATCCCATTTCTGTCGGTCGTACATCAAGCCGTTACTAGCATTACCATTGTGGGGAATTGCGAAACTCTCATTACCCAGTGCTCGCTGTTTCTCGATTTCAAACCAAAGATCCTCCGGGTTTTCAGAATCTACTGCAGAAAATGGCCTATCGGTGACATTCGAGCCTCTGAAGATCACGTTGCGGTGCAAGTTCTGGCCACCCGGCATGGAGGTATATTCATAGGCAATGAAAGCAGTAAACCGACCCGGGTTATTATTGCGTTCGGCGGCCACAATGGTGTCCTGCCAGGCAGCACTCATCACATCATCCAAACCTTCAATATCACCATAAGCTGCCGCTGGATTTTCATTTTTGGATTTAATCATGTTTGCAAACCAGCCGTAGGTAATCCTTAAGGGACTGCCTGTCGCCAGCATTTCCGGTAACGAATTGTCTTCAGCATTCTCACCCGCGACATGACGCGGCACGCCTAAATACTCGGCATGATCAGTCACGGCCGCAAAATCAATAGGACGCTTTGCCTGTACTTTATAACCAGCACCATGAAGAATGGTGCCACCCTTAAAGTAGTGATAGGCATCATCCGGTAAAATTCTCACCCCCATCCCATAAGAGTCATAGGAAAGACTGGTATGCACATGCAGATCACCCCATAACAGGTTACGGTTTTCATTATATGCAACCGCCTGTTTCTCCGGCAGAGGGTCAGACAGACTTAAGCCCGGCTTACCCTGGAGTGTTGGATCATCAACACTGCAACCTGTTAACCCGAACAAAACCAAAACGGGAACCAAGTATTTAACCAGTGACATGGGGCTTCCTTTTATTGTTTCTCTGCTGCTTCGGCAATTCACTTTAATTCGGACTATCAAGCTTTCAACATTTTAATCACTTGCTTGTCCAGAAACTTGGCAGGCAACCGAGCCATGATCTTGAATTTCAGTAAATTACTGTAAGTGTATAAAACGGGTTTTGATGGGTCTGTGGCCGCCAGGAAAGTCTGTTCGGCGGCATCCGCAACCGACAGTTTTTTGGATGGCATTTGAGCAGATAACTGCTGGGCAAAAACATCAAAAGCCTTTGCAAAGCGGCTATTTTCCACCGGATTAGTAACAAGCTTGCTGGTGTCAGTCATATCAGTTCTGATCGTACCAGGGCGAACAATTACAACATGTACATCATGCACGCCTAATTCACGACGCATCACATCAGAAAGACACTCCAACGCCTTTTTTGTGGACTGATAAAACTGGAAAGGGGTGCGCAGGGGTGCTGACTCACTGGAGATATTAACCACTGTGCCCTTAGACGCAATCAGCAGATCCAGACAAGCGTTAGTCACAATTAAGGGACCAAGAGTGTTCACCATAAAACCATCAATCGTTCTCTGCGGTGGTGCTTCAACAACGGGCAGGTAAGCATTAATACCTGCATTGTTAATAATCACATCCAAGCGGCCGAGTTCGCTTTGAATTTTTGCTGCCACAGCTGCCGCATCATCAATACTGGCCACGTTGTGTTTTGCCGTGGTGTAACCTTCTTTACCCTTCAGGTCTTCAAACAACGCATCGTTATAATCCGTGGCAACCACATGATAACCCTGATCATGGAAATGGTTAGCAATGGCACGGCCAATACCCTGACCTGCACCAGTTACTAGTACTACTGGTTTTTCACTTGTAGACATTCTCTTCTCTCCAAATTATTTATTTAATTAGCTGCTACGTTTTGAGCCAGAGGCTTAACGGCCAATTTAGTCATCAAGTCTGGGAAGTGGCGATATATCCAGACCGTTAGTTTATTCACACTCCCTAACTTGGATCATTTTCTTTTTTATAAAAAATTGGTTTTAGTACAAATTCCAAATACTGCCTAAACTCCCTTTCACTTTTGATCATGTCGGGTGGCGAGACTAATAAGGATCGCATCATGCGGCCAATCCAGTCACATAAAACAGGTAAAGTCAGCCCATCCGGTAACTCATTATTTTTTAATGCTCTGTCGTATGGCTCAGCTAACGTTTGCTCGGCAAAATTACGAAGCATTGATTGGGGCATGGATTTGTCATGCAGAAGGTCATCATCAATCTGTGCATCCATAAGCCTTTGCATCGCGTAATCTTCGCGCCGACTCAATAAAACCATAACGCTATCCAGCACGATATTCTGGAAAGAATCCTGCGATTGAACAACCCCATACACGCGCTGTAACGCCATTTCCGCATCACGAATGAACACTTGATTGAGCAGCTCACGGCGATTTTTCGCATAACGATAAACCGTTGCTCTGCTTAAACAGGATTCTTCGGCCACTTGTTCCAGTGTAGTTTTCTCAATGCCATACCGCTCGTAGCAGATCAGTGCCGCCGCCATGATCTGTTCACGAGTACGGGCTGATTTACTTTTCAGCTCCGTCTGATCTTTTACAACAGCTAACATTATCTACCTCTTAGTCAGCCAGTACAGATTGATAGGCTCGCATCGCACGCTGAGCAACTTCGGCCGGCGTCAGCTTATAGTTATCCAAATTAAACACCTCAATACCAATAGCAGGCTGAACACCTTTTTCTGACAATATACTTAAGACCTCTTTAACCGGCTGCACACCATCGCCCGGCATCAAACGAGAACACAGTGCGTCCTTCATCATCTGCTGCGCATCCGGGTGTGGATACTGCGCCTTAACTGCCACATTCAACAAACCGTCTTTACCCAGAACCCGGAGACTATCGATGGCGCCCTGAGCCATATCCATGATGTAAACCCAGTTCTTTCCATATGAAAATTTCTCGATAGTTTCAGGCATATCATTTAATTGGAAACTGGTAATTTGAGCCGCTTGCTCTGCCGTCAAAGCGTTCAATGTTGCAAGGTCATCAGTACTATTAAAGAAGTGCCAGAAATCAAACATCACACCCGCATTTGGCTGAGCCGCTTCATCTAATAATTTTAATGTGGTCGATAAACTGCCTACTTGCGTCCAGGGTAAGAACTCCAGATCAGCTCGCAAACCGTGTGCAGCTGCACGCTTGGCAACGGCAGAAAAACGCTCAACAATAACATCCCAAGGTAAATCTGATACAAAAGCTGACGCCACGTTTACAGATCGAGCACCGAAGGTATCGGCCATTTCCATCATCAGTGTTTCAGACGGGGACACACCCTCACCCAGCCAATCCAGCAGCGGGTCCACTTCATCGAGTGCGATCTGGTTATCGGCCAGAATAGATTTCATGTCAGCAACGGAAAGTTTTTCTTTGCGCTGTGCCGCCAGATACTGCTGAGGAAAAAGAGAAATGGCATCAAATCCCGCAGCCTTAGCCGCTTCAACTCGCTCAACAAAGCTGGCCTTGGGAATAGTGCCGGCACTTAAAATCAAGCGAGAGTCATTAAATTTACCCATCTGTTATATCCTCATCTATGCTTAGTGTTAAAGCCAATTATCAAAAAAAATCATACGACCAACAAATACAGCCAAGGAATCATAAAGCTATTTTGAGATAAATCAACATAAAGTCTAAAAATGAATTAATGTAGACAAATCATCCTCCGAAAACAAAATTCAATTTCAGGGTACCCAGCAATGACGATAAAACAGCTTTCTCCCTCCGACGCCACTTTCTACAGCATGGAAACACCCAACAATCCCTACTCCATGGCCATCATGTGGATTTGCGACCCTGGCACAGCTCCAAATGGCAACCTTGATTTTGAACAGATTACTGAGTTTCTGAAAAATCGCGTGATGACCATTCCAGAGTTTCAGCGCCAACTGCTCCGCGCGCCCATGGACGTAGATTTCCCCTACTGGATTCAAACTCAAGACATTGATTTTGACTACCACATCAGACACTTGAGTCTGCCAAACCCCGGCAACTGGAAAAAGCTGAAAACCCTTATAGGAGAGCTCAACGTTCGCGACATGGACCATGATCGCCCGCCGTGGGAGATCTATGTCATCGATGGGCTGAACGCAATCCAAGGGGTTTCAGAAGACAGCTTTGCGCTGGTGTGTCGCTTCCATCATGCCTTTGTCGACGGAAAGGCCTTTATTGAACTGACCAATGGATTAATGAGTGATTCGCCCGAAATAAAACTGAATAAAATTAAAAAAATAAAGAAACAAGCCGCACCGCCCAATGAATTTGAAATGTGGGCAAAAACTCTGCCCAATCTTTGGAATCAAAGCGTTCAGTCTCTCAAAGCAAGTTATACCAGCGCCCAAAAAATCTGGGAACTGCTCGAACGTCTAGCCGATCAAAGTCGACCAAAGCAAGTACGGGCGCCGCGCACACGACTCACCACGATCATATCCAAAAAGCGCCGCTGGGACTCCATGACATTCGACATAACAGACTTGCAGAGTATCCGCTCGCTGGCCGAGGGCGCCAGCCTCAATGATGTTTTAATTTCCGTCATTGCTGGCGGCTTGCGCAGATACCTTGAAAAACACGACGACCTGCCTAAAAGTAAATCTCTGATTTCTATCTGCCCGGTATCGGTTCGCAACGATAAAGAAAAAGACAGCGGCGGCAACCTTGTCGTCCCTATGTTTATTGGCATAGGCACCCATATTGCTGACCCGGCAAAAAGGCTGGCCTCTGTTCAGAGCCGCACCGCCAAGGGTATTCCCCTCGCCCGTGAAGTCATCAAAGATCTGAACAAGTCCCTAGAACAGCTGCGACCCGCCTATATGCAGAATATGCAAAACATAGGTAAGGAGAAAGCCAAGCCAAAACCACTGACACAGTTCAACACCGTTATCACCAACGTACCCGGTATTATGGGCGGTACAAAGTATTTCTGTGGCGCAGAGATCAAAAGCATTCATCCTGTCATACATTTGGTTGAAGGAGTTGGGGTCACGCACGTCATTACCGGTCTGGGCAAATCACTGAGCATCGGCATTTCTGCAGACGGCTCGGTCATGGGCGATATGGGATTTTATACCCGCTGTTTAAAAGCTTCACTTAATGAACACCTTAAGAGTGTAAAAGCCAACCATCAGGCGTCCGAAGCGAAGCCAAAAGCGAAGCCAAAAGCGAAGCCAAAAAAAGCATAATCTACAACAATAAAAAAACGGCCATTTGGCCGTTTTTTTATTTCTATATTTAACATGTAGCTATCTATGGCAGCGCCAACACCATTAAACCTATAGAAGAACCAAATCCGAAAAACCAGAAAGTACTCCTCATGAGAGCAATATCCATCCAGTAGCAAAGGCAATAACCAATACGCGACACAACGAATATCCCACACAGCCACTGAGCTGTTTCAAGGGAAGCACCACTGATTAAGGCCAGCGCCACACCTGCAGCAAAATAAGGAAAGGCCTCAATGCTGTTTTGATGACAACCCAAGGCGCGCTGCCCAAAACCTTCTAATTTTGCCTGCTGGACACGGGGTAAATTATAGTCATAACCACCGCCCTGTTTAACCTGAGCAAGCCCAACCGGCACCTTAGTTATGATCAGCAGCAAAGCCGCAAAAATCACACTGCTTATAATTATTGTCATTAACTCGTCCGGATATTCATAAATTATTACAGCTCTTGTTTGAACTGCCTGAGAAACTCTTGAAGAGCCCGTTGATTCTCGTCACCCAAGCGCCACACCAACTTATCCAAATCACTGCGCTGCTCCAACTCAGGGTCCTGGTATTGATAAAACACATGGGGCTGTACCAAGGCAGCATCCGCAGGCGGGGACTCAACTGCAATCAGGCGATCAAGTGCAGTTTCAAAGCGATCGGAAAAACGGTCTGTTTTACCCAGCTCACCATAGGCCTGCTCTAACGTAGGCCGCCACTGGCGATAATAACGCGCCAATAAAGCCGGATCGACGCGTTTTAATGCGGCAATCAAACTATCAGCCCGGTTGGTATTAGCAAGATTGGCGTATTTTAGATCCTCCTCTCCTTCACCCCCACTCACCACCTGAAAGGCCGTATGAGGAAAAACAATGACAGGATATTTTCGAGGATACTGACCTTCCGCCATCATATCGATGGCAGTCACCGCCTTGCGAACCTGCTCATCGGGCACTAACCACTGAATAAATTCAGGGGCAACGGCGTTCACCAATGACTCAACAAACGCATCACTTTCATCTAAACCGCTGGGTGCGGGCAGCAAAGCTTCCTGGGCCTCTGCATCCCTGGAAGAAGCCTTATGAGACATGGACTCCGCCTCCTCCACAACAGCAACCGGCGCCACTTCTGGAGCAACCAAAGATGCCAGCTCATCATCTGAATGGTAGTCCTGCCACAGTAAATACGCACCAGCCGCCACTAATACAACGATGACACTATAAATCCATTGTGATTGCTTCATATCTATCCTTAATAAGACTCCACCAAGATAATTATATTGAGCAAACCTGCTCGAAATCATCACCCGACAAAGCACTCTGCAAACGCGACACACGCTCCTGCAGCTCAGCCTCATCGTAAATTTTAGCGGGATGCGCGCCCCAAACAGGACCGGGCCAAGCCATATCTGTTTTAAATCGCGCCACATGATGTACGTGCAACTGCCGCACTACGTTGCCCAATGCGCCAACATTCATCTTATCCGGTACAAACAAGTCGGCCATCACTTCCGCCAAATGACAGGATTCGCGCATCAACTGCTGACGATCTTCTTCCGCCAAATGATGAATTTCATGCGCACCACTGCGCTGCGGCACCAAGATGCACCATGGATAATTTGCATCACGGGCGAGCAACACCACACATAATTTAAAGTGGCCAATTACCACCGTGTCATTGTGTAACTGTGGATCTAACTGAAATTGCTGTTGAACATCCAACTCAGACATAACGATTCCTCCTTTCCCCAATTAAGCATCCACCGTAGAATAGCGCCTTTCAATCATTCTAGCCTAGAGAAAATAGTCGCCATGCGTGCAAGTCGCTTTTTAATTGCCACCCTCAAAGAAACACCTTCCGATGCTGTCGCTATCAGCCACCAGTTAATGCTGCGTGCCGGCCTTATTCGCCAACTGGCCTCTGGTCTGTACACCTGGCTTCCACTTGGACTGCGCGTACTGCGAAAAGTTGAAAAGATTATCCGTGAAGAGATGGATGCCGCTGGCGCGCAGGAAGTCCTCATGCCAGTAGTTCAGCCCGCTGAATTGTGGGAAGAATCTGGTCGCTGGGAACAATATGGCCCCGAGCTACTACGAGTTACGGACCGCCATAACAATGGTTTCTGCTTAGGCCCAACCCACGAAGAAGTGATTACCGACCTGATTCGCGGCGAGATTAAAAGCTACAAGCAACTGCCGGCCAACTTCTATCAGGTGCAAACTAAGTTTCGCGATGAAGTCCGCCCACGTTTCGGCGTGATGCGCTCACGTGAATTCATCATGAAAGATGCCTACTCATTCCACTCATCACAGGACTCACTGCAAGAGACCTACGATGGTATGCATCAGGCTTACTGCAACATCTTTGATCGCATTGGTTTGGATTACCGCCCAGTATTGGCCGACACAGGCTCTATTGGTGGCGACGGCTCCCATGAATTCCACGTTCTAGCCTCCAGCGGCGAAGACGACATCGCCTTCAGCACCGGCAGCGACTACGCAGCCAACGTTGAATTGGCCGAAGCATTAACACCGACCGGTGAGCGTCCTGCGCCATCCGAGGAAAAGCAGGAAGTGGCTACCCCAGATCAACACAGCATTGACGAAGTCTCTGCCGCCTTAAACCTGCAAGCTGATCAGGTGTTAAAAACTCTCATCGTTCTTGGTGAAGCCAAAGAAGGTGAAACGCAGCCATTAGTAGCACTAGTACTACGCGGCGACCACGAACTGAACGACATTAAAGCTGAAAAGCTACCGAACATTGCCGAACCTCTTACCTTCGCACCAGAAGACAGAATTAAAGAAGAACTCGGTTGCGGTATTGGCTCTCTCGGCCCTATCGGCCTGAACATTGATGTGGTCATCGACCGTGCCGCCACCATGGTGGCGGACTTTGCCTGTGGCGCCAACAAAGACGGTTTCCACCTCACTGGCGTCAACTGGGGGCGCGATCTTGCTCTTAGCACTGTAGCCGACCTGCGTAATGTAGTAATCGGTGACCCAAGCCCCTGCGGCGCAGGTACCATTGAGATCAAACGCGGTATCGAGGTCGGTCATATTTTCCAGCTGGGCACTAAATACTCCGAGGCCATGAGCGCCACCATTCTCGACGAAAACGGCAAATCAAAACCCATGACCATGGGTTGCTATGGTATTGGTGTGACGCGCGTCGTAGCGGCTTCTATTGAACAGAACTATGATGACAACGGCATTATGTGGCCTGCCTCTTTAGCGCCTTTCCAGGTGGCGCTTGTGCCTATTAACCTGCACAAGTCAGAGGCCGTAAAAGCCAAGTGTGAAGAACTTTACGAGCAACTCACCGCCGCCGGTATTGATGTACTGTTTATGGACGAAGTCAAAGCCCGTATCGGCGTCATGCTGGCCAACTCTGAACTCATGGGCATTCCACACAACATTATTGTGGGTGATCGCGGCTTAGACAGCGGCAGCGTTGAATACAAAAATCGTCGTGATGGCGAAAAGCAGGATATTGCAGTAGATGGTCTGTTTGAGTTTATTCAAAGTCAGGTTTGATCTTCAAATCATGTTCGCCAGCAAGGCTAGCTCCTACGGTTTAATGAACCACTGTGGGAGCTTGCCCTGCAAGCGAACACCTTGTGACTTACCCACACTATTTTTCAGCTTACTCCTTTGCCTCTGGAGCAATCCACTTTTAGCTAACTCCACGCAAGTAGTCGACGACGAACTGCGCCAACTGCTCAAAGCCACCGTAGAGCAAAGCGACAGCTTTGAAGACAGGTTTGAAGCGGAAGTGTGGCTGGTATCAAAACGCGATAACATGCAGAAGTTCGTTAAAGACCCGGAACAAGCCCTCGACCTACTGCGTAAAATCCACCGCGCCGCCAAACGTGCCGACCTGCAACCCGAGTTTGTATTGGCACTCATAGAAGTGGAAAGCCATTTCAATCAGTTCGCCGTATCCAGAGTCGGAGCGCAAGGCATGATGCAAGTAATGCCCTTCTGGAAAAACGAAATTGGCCACCCTGAAGACAACCTCACCGACATAGACACCAACCTGAAATACGGTTGCACCATCCTCAGGCACTACCTCAATAAAACCAAAGGTCGGCTGCCCGATGCCCTGGCAAGATATAACGGCAGCTATGGGCAGTATTGGTATCCAACACGGGTAATGGATGCCTGGGAGAAGCATTGGCGATAGACAATTAATTAAAGGGGTCGGTGACACTTACGAATGAGAATTACTTTGGTTTGTCACCGACCCCTTTATTTCTTGACGGTAGAGAGTTAAAGCAGCCCCTGATACTCTTTCCGTGACTCTTCCAGACACTGTAAATAAAAATCCATATCCTTCATTACTTCCCCGTCCGCCAGTACACCGATGGTAATGGTTGTATTGAGCCCGGTGATACCGTGAACAATGCCTTCCCCCGGCAGAGGAACCACGGGATAAAGCCCTCTGACTTCGGAGCCAGCAAAATATCTTGGGCGACCCATAAGCCCGGGAACATTGGTGATATTGGTGTTCTGCCCTGCGGAGAAATCCCGGTGATGATCTCTTGCCGGCATAATTTTCTGCATTATTTTACGCACGTAAACCGGACGCATTTTGCTTATAGTTGCGAACAGATCATTAAGCACAGGCGCAATGGGTTTGGCCCTGGCAACTCGTCGATTTATCGCTTTAAGACGCTCGATAGGATTTTCAATATTTGTCCCTATGGCGATCAGCATCATGGCCACATAGTTACCACCAACATCGCCACCTTCTACATCAGAACCCGCCTTTGCAGATAGCGCAACAGGGCACATAGCCACCAGTGATTTATCTTTAGGCAGGTCGTTATGTTTCAATAAATAGCGGCGCATGCCTCCGGCAATAATGGCCACCATCACATCATTAAAGCTGGCGCCCTTGTGCAGGCTGCGCAGCTTTTTCAGTTCTACGAACTCCCATTCAACCGCACCCCAAACCCGCTTTAAAGACAGATCGGCCGAGAACATGGTTTTTGGAATACCGAGTTGTTCCGGACGGTTTTCGCCGATCAACTGAGAGAAAAGATTGTAGGACTTTTTCACGGCGGCAAAACTTGCACGTGTAGCATCAACACTCTGCTCCCACAGGTGGGGCATGCTATTTGTCCACAGGTCAAAAGGCGTGGGTGGTTTCGGCATTTTAATCGGGGCCGGCAACTCCACCTCGGGAGACTTACCGAGCAGATACTCGATCATCTTCAGTACGGACTTGCCATCAACAAAGGCATGGTGAAAGCGTCCGAAGACAGCAAAGCTGCCTTTTGGGAGATCTTTTACACTGTCCAGACCGTCAATGATGTAGATTTCCCAGCCTGGACGGTGATGATCCATTGGCCGTAAATTCAGATCACAAACCAGCTCACACAACTCCTCCCACGTACCCGGTTTAGGCAGCGCCAGATGACGAATATGATGATGGAAATCAATGTATCTGGCTGGTATCCAGTAGGGGAAATCAAGGCGCATTGGCGCATGCAGTAACTGGTACTGGAAAAGCGCATTACCCTTAGCTTTGGCGATCAGGTATTCCCGGATACTTTCAAAATCTTCCAAGCCGCTTTCAGTGGTACTGGGGTCACAGGTCATCAACACCCCGATACTCAGGGGATTATCGAGCAAGTCACCGCTATAAAGCGTGAAATCTGAGAGAGAGAGTTGTCTTAAATGCTTCTTATCTTTATTTTTAGAGCTACTACTCATTTGCCAAACCTGTTTCTATTCAAGGAGGCTCCGATACGCCCCTAAAAACCCCTCTAGACATTAAAAATAGAGGAAGATTTATTAAGCTTAGCTTAGATTTTTTAATTAAAGGGAGTGATAAAAAAGAGAAGTAATGTTTATTGATCTGTGTCACGAACTAAAGGGGCAACCCCTTCAGGCGCAGGCTTTTTGTTAGACGTTAAAGACTGCTTTAGAATTCGTTATGAAGACTTGGTTTGGCTACGTGCCCTTGGGATACATCCAGAGCGGTTACTACCTTTCTTCGTCTAAGGTTTCTTTTTTATCCTCCTAGACGAGTTACTTATTTCTGCGCCTGCAATATCAACCGGTCATTGCAAACTCGGAGAAAAGTAACTCGCATGGGGAAGGCGAAAACCACCCACCAAAGAAACATCATCACGGGGTATAAAATATTCCAATTCAAACATCAGGGTCTTCCCTGTAAGCCTTCAACCGCGCTACCAACACCGTCGCCGTGACGCCAAACACCAACAGTGAAATTACTGCCCACATCTCACCTATCATCCACATGGATATCGGCAAACTGAACCACAGTAGCCCAATAAAATTACGCTTTAACCAGTAAGGTATGCCATAACCTGCTTCATAGGCTCGGACTATGTACCCAAAGTGTTTGTTGGTTTGCAACATGTGATGAAAATGTTTTGAAGAGCGAGCAAAACAGAAGGCAGCTAATAATATGAAAGGCGACGTCGGCAATACCGGCACCAATAGAGCAATGATGCCAACAATGACAAAAATCCAACCTAGAATTATGAGTAGAATCCTACCTGTCGCTTTGAGCATAATTAATTCTCACCCATCTCTTTTTCTGCTTCTGCACGCTCGGCTCGTATAAGCGCCTGACGGGTAAGTATTGGGCCAATGATTTCGAAGAAGACCGTTGAGCTGATCACTACAGACAATAATAACTGACGATACTCGGGAAAGTGGCCTGCGGCTACCAGCGCCATACCAATAGGCACCCCCGCCTGTGGCATTAACGCCGCCCCCATCCAGCGTTTTGTTACGGGGTCTGCACCGCTGATGTGCGCGCCAATAAAAGCCCCCAGGTATTTACCCAGGAACCGAAATACCACATAACAAAGGCCGACCAAACCTAAATCGGCCAGTGCTGATATTTCCAGTGAGGCACCGGCGAGCACAAAGAAGATAACCATGAAGGTGTATTCGACACCTTCGATGGCGTGGAACGGGTAGTCGTGGTGTTTGGCCAAATTAGCGATGACGGCACCCATCG
Source organism: Cellvibrionaceae bacterium (assembly GCA_030597965.1). Taxonomy (GTDB): domain Bacteria; phylum Pseudomonadota; class Gammaproteobacteria; order Pseudomonadales; family Cellvibrionaceae; genus JAUVQU01. Next base: position 1,450 of record JAUVQU010000042.1, on the reverse strand, counting down.
TCATAACAGCAATCAAATAGGACACGTCAAAGTAGAGGGCTAAACCGCCACAGAAAAACACCAGACCAAGTGCCTCGGTTAACATGGGTTCGCCGGGGCGATAACGACCGGTGAGTACTGCCGCTGGTAAACCCAACACCAGCCCCAAAAGGAAAGCGCCACCGACTTCGTGCAACACCCCGGCGAGGTGAATAAATTCGGCACCGCCACTACCATTAACGGCTTTCACGAGAGCGATACCCATCGCAAATAACAGTAATGCCCAGACGTCATCAATCGCCACAATGGATAACAACAACCAACCAAAGAATGTTTTCTTCTTTGCGCTGGTCACCACATCGTAGATGGCAGCGGGTGCCGTAGCGGCGGCAATACTGCCAAGAATAATGGCCAGGCCCAGAGGTAAATCTAAAAGGTACAGCGCCGAGCTAACCAGAATGGTGGTTAATAGTGCTGCGGTTATGGATATCCACATGACATGACCGAGTGATTCGGCCAGTGCCTTGCGGATCAACTTACCGCCCAGTAAAAAACCGACCATGAGTAAAGTCATTTCAGCAATAAGATCGAATTTTTCTGTTAAAACGGGGGGCAATAAGCCAACGCCTTCATCACCCACCAGCAACCCCAACAATAACAGCAAAGTGACACGGGGTAAGAACGTGTGGCGAGCAATGGCTGACGCCAACAACCCCAATAGGGCTACGCCACCCAATGCCATTAAAAACTCTGCTGAAGGATTCACCCTCTCGGCTCCATTCCGTTGACTATTGTTACGAGCATGTTTGCGCGTCTGACTCTGTGTTTACTCTAACGCCAATCTCAATGTTAACGTTAACGTAGCCTATTCTGACGCGTACGATTCTAATGTTCCCGCTTCCAAATAGGCACGACGCACTTCGTCGGCAATTAAGGCAATGCCTTCACGCAGAAGTTCTTCATCCAGGCAGTAGGTCACACGAATGCATTCATGCCTGTGTCGCCATAAGTTGTCCAGGCCGACAAAACAGTGATGCCCTGCAGAAATTAACACACCCCGGTCTTTTAAACGCTCGTAAAGTTCGTGGCAGGTAATCGGCAGGCCATCGAACCACAGCCAGAGGAAGATAGCCCCTTCCGGTTTGTGAATATAAAAAGGTAACCCTGCCATCGCCTCTCGAAACATATCAGCCGCTAACCTGGCTCGCTCACGATAAAACGGCTTGACGATATCGCGGCTGGCGCGCAAGACATCGCGACTGCCATCGGCTTGCTTCGCGAACAGGGGCTTGGCGATCGACGGGCCAAGGTTGCCACTGGATAAGGTGGTGAGGCTGCTGATGTTGGTGAAGTCTTTAATAAAATCTTCGCGGGCAATCACGATGCCTGTACGCGCACCCGGCAAACCCAGCTTCGACAAACTCAGCACGACTATGGTGTTGTCGTTCCAGAGCGGCGTGACGTCTTCAAA
>JAUVQU010000252.1 GCA_030597965.1 Cellvibrionaceae bacterium | reverse complement strand
GTTTAAAAACACTTTCACGGTAACCAAAACAGCAGTCTTCTTTAGTAAATATTTTTTCTTTACCGGTACTGATCTCAACCGCCGTAAGCTCTACAAAAGCATCCTGAAGCTCTGCACCATAAGCACCAATATTCTGGACAGGCGCAGCACCGACAGAGCCGGGAATTAACGCCAGGTTCTCCAGGCCAAACCAATTTTTATCGACCGTGTAATTAACCAACTGATGCCAGTTTTCACCCGCGCCCACGCGCAGCGTAATTTCTTCACCTTGATCACTTAATACATCAATCCCAGTGATCGATACTTTAATAACAAAACCTCTAAAATCATCGCTTAAAATTAAGTTGCTGCCTCCCCCCAGAATAAGCAGTGGTTTTTTTTCAGCGTTTTGATTCAACGTGTGGAATTCAGATAAAGCCCGTTGCAACTCATCCCTATCAAACACTTCAGTGAAGTACTCAGCCTTGGCATCCACGGCAAGGGTATTGAAAGGCTGCAAAGAAACTTGGCGCCGAAATATTGAGGCTGAACTCATATCATCTCCGATTGAATTGTGATCAGTAGTTCAGTAGATGCTTGTTCAATTAAATCTAACACCAAATCAAAGCCTTTATCGCCACCATGGTAGGGATCCGGTACATTTCTATCCGCACCTGTTTCCAGTTCGGCATAATCCAGCAGCATAGCCAGCTTGGCTTTGGTGTTCTCTGGCTGAACAAGCTTTAAATTAGCTAAATTTTCCGAGTCCATCGCCAGAATATAATCGAAGGTCATAAAATCTTCAGTGGATACCTGCCGCGCACGCAGTGATGATAAGTCGTAGCCGCGCCTGGCCGCGAAAGCCATGCTGCGCTCATCCGGCTGTTTCCCAACATGCCAGGCCGCTGTTCCCGCTGAATCCACCCTTATTTTATCTCCTAATCCAGCCTGATCAACCATTGCTTGAAAAACACCATGGGCGGTTGGTGAACGGCAGATGTTGCCAAGGCAGACAAAAAGAACGGAGCAATGATTCATGCTTATGAGCGACCTACTCAAGTATATATAAATGTATTCTAACAGCCTGAAGCCATATAGAAACACACTGAAAGGCCAAGTTGGTCGTGAGCATTTGAAATGAGAACACAACATCGTATGCCATGTCGTGTTCTGATTTAACCCAACTTACCAGAGTAGGCTCCAATTATGTCGCTCAGACATTAATAACAATAAGCATTTTGCCGCAGGAGTGTTAAATGGCTATAAATTTTATATGCTGTATCCCTATTTCGGTGAGCAAACTATTAGCATCACGAAGCTAACAGCTACGCCTGCCTCTACTTCACAATAAGAAGAAAACATGTCAAACACGATCGTACTACCCAAGATTATGGAAATTGGTGGCGGCGCCATTAATAAGCTAGCCAATATACTGGATGGCTTGCACTGCAAAAAACCCTGCATAATTACTGATCCTGTGATGGCCGAGCTGGGCTATGTTGATCAACTAAACCAACTGCTCTCTCTCTCAGCAATTGATACAGGCCTGTTTAAAGACTGTATAGCTGAGCCAACCGAAGACTCGATTAAAACCGCAGTTTTACAGGTTCGCGATGGCGGCTACGACTGCCTTATTGCCCTGGGTGGTGGTAGCGCTATAGACAGCGCCAAAGCCATTGCCATTCTTGCTGAATTTGGTGGCAGCATGCGTGATTACAAAGTGCCCGTCAGTGTGAACCACGCGGGTTTACCGGTAATAGCCATCCCAACCACCGCCGGTACCGGATCAGAAGCAACACGTGCCACTGTAATTACCGACGCCGAAACCGATGAAAAAATGCTCTGTATGGGGCCGGGTTTAATTCCCGCCGCTGCCATTGTAGATTTCGAATTAACTCTTAGTTGTCCTCCTCGCGTTACTGCCGATACGGGTATTGATGCTCTGACACACGCCATTGAGGCTTACGTCAGCCGCAAGGCCAATCCATTCAGTGATCAGCAAGCCATCGCTGCCATTAAACTACTCGCACCCAATTTACGGTCAGCATTCCATGAACCAGACAATCGTGCTGCACGCGAAGCGATGATGATTGGTGCGTGTCTTGCAGGCATGGCTTTTTCAAATGCCTCCGTTGCTTTGGTACACGGTATGAGCCGCCCGATTGGCGCTCATTTCCATGTGCCCCACGGACTCAGTAATGCCATGTTATTACCTGCCGTGACTGAGTTTTCAATACCCGGGGCACAAGAACGCTACGCGGATTGCGCGCGCTTAATGGGTGTCGCGTCGAAAGAAGATTCAAATGAGCAGGCCAACGCCAATTTATTAGAAGAATTACAGGCTATTAATAGTGAATTACTCGTCCCCAGCTTGGCAGAGTTTGGTGCGGACAAAGATCATTACTTTAGTATTCGTACACTAATGGCCGAGCAAGCGCTTGCATCAGGGTCACCTAACAACAATCCTCGTATCCCGACAATTGAAGACATGAAAAAAATCTATGAAGCTGTTTGGGTTTGATATCTGAAGGTTACTCCCCTTGAACTTAAGCCGTTCGCTTGCCGCCCCAGAGTCCGACCTACAATTGCAACGCCCCACCACTTACTTCAAGGAAATTTACCCCTTAGGTAAAACAGCTCACTCAAACATATCCGACTGGTCTGCTGCAATAGACTGAAACAAAGGTTTAAAACTAAACCAGCAGGCCAATGCATTACCGATGGATTCACGTGTTTCTATAACGACATCATGCTCAATTAATTTTGGCGTGCCTGCAGTCTCAGCCAATAACTCTGCCTGACACGAACGTTCCATAGTCACAAAGCGCCAAGCTGCGGCGTCAACACAATCACCAACGGGTAATAAACCATGATTCTGTAAAATACAGGCCT
>JAUVQU010000238.1 GCA_030597965.1 Cellvibrionaceae bacterium | reverse complement strand
ATAGAGTCGAGGTGCTGGCGCTTGAAAAATGCCCTGTGGGCAGTGCGCTTGTATTAATGCATGATTGATCGTTGCATCAACAGGTGTTGTCTTGTTCGGCGAGACATTGTGGTCTGCAGTGGCTTAATGTATGTTGCTCAGTCAATTAAATTGCTTGGAATAATACCGCCTGTGGAGGCGGTATTATTCCAAAGGGGATCTCCTTGCTAAGTTATAGACATTCTTTTCATGCGGGTAATTTTGCAGATGTTATTAAGCATATTATTCTTGTGGAGATTCTTGAGTATTTGACTCAAAAAGAAAAACCGTTTGAGTATATTGATACGCATTCGGGTGCGGGTTTGTTTAATTTAAAATCGGCCGATGCAAAAAAGCTGGAAGAGCATGAGGCGGGTATAGGCAGGATTAGTCAGGAGGATTTCCCTGAGATAGACCGCTACTTTGAGGTTGTTCATTCGTGTAACCCATCAATACATACAAATTTCTATCCAGGTTCGCCTTCGATCGCCAAGTATTTTCTGCGCCCTCAAGACAGGGCCTGGTTATTCGAGTTGCACCCGCAGGATTATAAGCTGCTTAGCAATAGCATGAAGCAGCAAAAAAAAATAAGAGTGGCGTGTGAAGATGGGCTGAAAGGTTTAGATTCGTTGTTGCCGCCCATGAGTCGTAGAGGTTTGGTGTTAATTGATCCTTCTTACGAAATAAAATCTGAGTACGACCAAGTAGTTAGTGCCGTTGAAAAGGCGTATAAGAAATTTCCCACAGGCACTTATGCGGTTTGGTATCCCGTTGTCGACAGAAGCACAATCGACCGTATGGAGCGTAAATTTATACGCAGCGGCATAAAAAACATTCAACGCTTTGAGTTGGGGGTGTCTCCTGATTCAAGTGAGAGAGGGATGACGGCTGCAGGTATGTTTGTGGTTAACCCGCCTTGGACGCTGCTCGATAAGATGTCACAACTTCTTCCCAGGCTTGCGCAGGCGCTGGGTGAGAATGGCCACAAATTATTTAAATGCGATCTGCTCTCTGGTGAGTAGGTATTTATTTCTTAAGAGCACTCTTCATTCCGGCTTCTGCCATTGCCAATCCCCATTTTCTTGGAAGTCCTGACATTAGTCGGGCAAAGAGGTTGTTTGCAGCTCCGGCAACATGCAGCCGCTTTTTCCCGAGCTGTCTTAAGCCTAGGGCGGCCACTTCTACGGGAGCCATAACGCCTTTCATTGATGAGGCGTCAAAGCCCTGAGAGGTGAGGGCGTTGGTGTCGGTGGAGCCGGGCGCCAGAGTCAGTACGTCAATGTTGTAGGGCTTAAGCTCTTGCCACAGGGCTTCGCCTAGTGCGTGAACAAAGTTTTTAGTGGCGGAGTAGCCAGCTGATTGTGGAAAACCCATAAAGCCTTCCATTGAGCCTGTGAGCAGCATTCCGCCTTTGCCTCGTTTGATCATGTGCGGGGTGATGGCTTGGGTAATCAGCATAGGGGCGAGGCTGTTGACGTGCAGCATATCCTTTAATTGCTGTGGGTCTTGCTCGTGATGCTCACCCTTGAGGCCAAAGCCTGCGTTGGAAATGACCAGCCCAATATCTCTGTCGTCAATACCGGCCATAAGCTCATCGATAAAGTTTTCGGAAGAGAGGTCAATACCCAGAGCTTCAGCTTCTATGCCGTGCTTGGTTGCCAGTTCCGTGGCAAGCGCTTGTAGTTGGGCTTGGCGGCGGGCGGTAAGCACTATGTTGAAGCCCTCGGCGGCCAGTTGGCGGGCAAAGGCTTCGCCAATACCGGATGAGGCGCCGGTCACGAGGGCCCAGGGGCCATACTTGGCGAGTAGGGTGGAGGGTTTATCTGACATTGTGTATTTCCTGACTGTTTGAGTGCTTTCTATGATTGAGCGCAATTTATTTTAGGTCAAGAGGCAATTTTTTGGTGTTAAGTATTGCTAATCGAGAGAATTCTAGGTAAAAAGTAAGTTCTTCCCCAAAAGCGAGCTGGATTTACCTTGGCCTCGCGAGTTTTCAAAATAAAATCAAAGCAGACTCTTAAGAAAGCACTTTAACTTTGGCTTGTAGTGGATTGTTATTGCTGATTTTCTTTATTTTTGTTTTTCTTGTTGTCGGCAGATCGCGACCTGTTTTCTGGAGATGTCGACACATTTGCCGTATTTCGCTGCTTCTATAGCTTGACTTTGCTCCCTGTGCGCTTATAGTTGCATATAGTGGAAAAAAGTGGGTAATTGTGGGTTTTAGTGGAATTCACAGATTTTAAAGCCCGAGAAAAATAATAGAAGGGGCAGTCGTGTACTTAGGTAGTCACTCAATCACAATGGATGCTAAAGGCCGGATGGCCATACCAGCTCGCGTGCGCGAAATGCTGGTGGCAGATTGTGGTGGTCGTATTGTGCTGACTGCAAACCACGAAGATCGCTGCCTTGTTGTTTACCCCGAGCCTCGCTGGCAGGAAGTTCTGCCGCAAATTGAGGCGCTACCCAATATGAATAAGTCTGTTAAGCGTTTGCAGCGTCTGATGATTGGTTATGCCAGTCCTATGGAGATGGATGGTAATGGTCGTGTTTTGGTGCCGCCAACGCTGCGCGAATACGCCAGCCTGGGTAAAAAGCTGATTCTGGTTGGTCAGGGCAAAAGCCTTGAGTTGTGGAGTGAGGAGTCTTGGTTTGCCTCACTGGATGAGTCGTCGGCTGATGAGATGCCGCAGCAGATGCAAGAGTTGTCACTCTAGGGGCGCAAATGGCTGAGCAGCATATTACGGTGTTGTTGAGGCAGGCGGTAGAATGCCTGATCACCAACCCCGACGGCTTTTACATAGATGGCACCTTTGGCCGGGGTGGACACAGCCGCTTGGTGTTGGCGGGCTTGGGTGAGAAGGGTCACCTTTTAGGTATAGATAAAGATATGGAGGCGATAGCAGTCGCCCAAGAGCTAAAAGCAGAAGATGACCGCTTTGAAATAGAGCACGGCTCTTTTGCGCAGATGGATGAATTTGCAAAGGCTCGAGATGTTTACGGCAAGGTTGATGGTGTGTTGGTTGATCTTGGTGTCTCTTCTCCTCAGTTGGATGTGGCAGAAAGGGGGTTTAGTTTTATGAACGACGGACCACTCGATATGCGCATGGATACAACGGCGGGTCAAAGCGCTGCTGACTGGGTGAACTCCGCCAGTGAAGAAGAGATGGTGCGCGTATTTAAGGTGTACGGCGAAGAAAAGTTTGGCACACGGATGGCGCGGGCAATCATTGCTTATCGCGCAGAGCGTCAAATTACTCGCACAGTACAGTTGGCCAATATTTTGGCTGAGGCCAACCCGGTTTGGCCAAAAAAGAAACACCCTGCAACCAAAGCGTTCCAGGCGATTCGGATACATATAAACAACGAACTGACTGATCTTGAGCTGATGCTTGATCGCGCCTTAGAGGTGCTTAAGCCCGGTGGGCGTTTGGTTTGCATTAGCTTTCATTCGCTGGAAGATCGCATGGTGAAGCGTTTTATACGTCGGCATGAGCGTGGTTTGGACCT
>JAUVQU010000049.1 GCA_030597965.1 Cellvibrionaceae bacterium | reverse complement strand
ATGACCGAACCGGATCGAGAATGCTGATGGAAACACCACAACACCATTAAGCCCGCCATCAGGTCAGTATGCTCAATCACTACTTCCGGGCTTCTATAAGCCGTCAGATTGCGCACCAATACGGCGCCCGCCAGGACGATCATCCACAGCATATTCATCCACAACAAAAAGAACGGCACAATCGCAAACGCACCATAGATCACACGGAAACTAGAGTGAGCGACAACCATTCCGAATAGGTCTTTTAACAGTTCAAAAAGAATGGCGCTGATAACACCGCCAATAAAGGCATCCCTAAATGGCACCTTGCAATTAGGTACAGCGGAGAACAGTAACGTAAACACCAAAGCCGTAAGCACCCAGGGCACATAACTGAACAGGGCGGGCAATATACCTAAGCTGTCGTATTCAACCACTGCAAATTGAAGTGAGAGCAGGTAGGTACTCATGGCTAAACCAACACCCAGCAGCAGTGGCCCTAAACTCAATATCGCCCAATAGAGCAGGAAGTTGGACACCCCATTGCGCCCTTGCTCCACACCCCAAATATCATTGAACGCCTTTTCTACATCTTTCAGCATCAGGTAGGCCGTCACCACCAAAATAACTACCCCCACCCAAGTGAGGTTGCGAGCCTGGGTGGAAAAGTCTTCCAGGTAACTATTCAGTTGCGAACCAGAACTGGGGACTATGTGCTTAAATACCAGCTCCTGTAATTGATCGCTGGCGCCCTGCATCTCAGGCACCACTGATAGCATGGTATAGACAACCGTCATCATAGGGACCAGGGAAAACATGGTCATGTATGTGAGCGCAGCGGCCCGTTGCTGGCAGCGCTTACGCGTGAATTCGCCTAAGACTTGCTTAATAAAATGCCAAACAACTGTTACGTAGGTCATAGTAATTACTCAAAATTGTACAGAACTCTATATATACCATTGGGGTCAGAGACGTTAATGGTTACAATAGCCCGATTTTGTATAAGGGCTTCTCTAAAGTCAGTAATTTTTAGTAACCCTAGGAAGCAACATTAAAGGATATTCAGCACATGGTCACCATTTACCACAACCCTCGCTGTTCAAAGTCGCGCCAGACGTTGAATCTATTAGAAGAAAACAACGTCTCAGCCGAGATTGTGCTCTATTTAGAAACCCCGCCGAGTGCCAGTATTCTTGAAGATTTAATTTATAAACTAGGTATCACCCCACGTGAACTGCTGCGTAAAGGTGAAGACGCTTACAAAGAGAACAACCTCAAAGACCCTGAGTTGAGCAACGCTCAGTTGATTCAAGCCATGGTGAAAAACCCTAAGCTGATTGAACGCCCTATTGTGGTCAAAGGTAATAAAGCCGTACTGGGCCGCCCCCCTGAAAATGTACTCGACCTAATTTAATACTCTCTATTTTAAAGGATCAGCATGTCACTGCCTTACGTCCTCGTACTTTATTATTCACGCACAGGTGCCTGTGCTGATATGGCGCTCGATATCGCGCGTGGCATTGAACAGGCGGACGGCAAGATAGAAGCCAAAGTACGAACTGTTCCGGCAGTATCCGTCAATACCGCCCAAACGGAAGATGACATCCCCAGTGAAGGCGCACCCTACTGCACCCGCGAAGAATTACGCAATTGCAGCGGTTTAATACTCGGCAGCCCCACGCGCTTTGGCAATATGGCCGCCCCGTTAAAACATTTTATTGATTCAACCGGCGATCTTTGGCTAAACGGCAACCTAACGGGCAAACCTGCCGCCTGTTTTACCTCTACCGGCAGTATGCATGGCGGTCAGGAAACCACACTGATGAGCATGATGATTCCCCTGCTACACCACGGTATGATCATCATCGGGCTGCCCTACTCACAACCAGAACTCATGGCCACCACCTCCGGCGGCACACCTTATGGCGCCTCCCATCTGGCCGGTGCAGATGGTCAGCGGCCATTAAGTCGGGAAGAAAGATCACTCTGTCAGGCCCTCGGTAAACGAACCGCTGGCATCGCACTCAAGCTGACCTAATAACACTGACTCAATAACTACGACAAACATTATGTATTCACAATCACCTCTGATACCCCAGCCCTTAAAGAGCTGCCGCCAAATTTTTCTGGCCAGCTATGTCTGCCTGCTTGCGCTCTACGGCTGGCTGAACTTGAACCGCGAGGAATTCTCTTTCGTGATATTAGCCATACAATGGGTACCTTTGCTCTTGCCGGCCATGGGTATTTGGAAAGACAATGCCCGCAGTTACGATTGGCTCTGCTTTATTTCACTGGCGTACTTTTTATTTATTGTGCCTATCGCAATGTCCGAGCAAGCAGCTGTGACGGACTGGCTACAACTATTGCTGGTCGTCAGTGTATTCACCAGCGCCATGTTCACCAGTCGCTGGCTCAAAGCCTGGAAACATCAACTAGCGCTCGACGCGGCAGAGCAAAACACATAACACATTCGTCTTTCAGTGAGGAAACGGCACTATGACTTCGACAAAACCTGGAATTATTCGCCGTCTCTTCGGTGCCATGTGGGCTTTAATCACCTGGATCCGCACCGCGCTGGCCAATATTATTTTTATCGTTATCGCGCTGATTATCTTTTTTGCGTTCAGCTCTCAGCATGTCGCACAAATGCCCGCTGACACAGCCCTGCGCTTAAACATCAGCGGTTTGTTGGTCGATCAGTACAGCTACACCGCCCCCCTTACTCAAATCATGGCGCAAAGTAGCCCAGAGCAAGCGGAAACCCGAGTCCGAGATGTGGTGGAAGTCCTCAAACGCGCCCGCGATGACAAGCGCATCAACAGTGTTGTGCTAGAACTGCAACATTTACGGGGTGGAGGCTTAAGTAAACTGCAAGAAATTGGCACCGCAATTGAAGCCTTCAAAAGCAGTGGTAAACCCGTACTCGCCATCAGCGATAATTACACCCAAGATCAATACTACTTGGCCAGCCATGCGGATGAGATACACCTCAATCCAATGGGAGCCGTTCTAGTCACCGGTTACAGTAGCTACCGCTATTACTATAAAGACATCCTCGACAAACTTTCCCTGAACTACCATGTGTTCCGCGCCGGCACCTATAAAGATGCCGTAGAGCCCTACCTGCAAAATGAAATGTCGGAGGCCTCACGTGAGCACAATAGTCTATGGCTGAATGACCTATGGCAAACCTATACCGAACAAGTTGAAGTTGCTCGCAACCTCAAAGCTGGCACTCTGAACGACTACATCAACAACATTGATCAACACCTCGCCCAAGCGGGTGGCGATACTGCATCTCTTGCACTGCGCCTTGGTTTAGTCGACGACATCAACAGCAATACAAACCTGCGCAATCGCATGATCAAACGTTACGGCGAAAAAGAAGGCCAATACCGCGCGCTCAACCACCTGGATTACCTCGCCTTTACCAATGCCGAACAACCCAAATATGAACACAACATTGGCCTGCTGACCGCCAGCGGTATGATTCTTGATGGTGAGCAACCAGAAGGCACTATCGGTAGCAGCACACTCAGCACACTGATTCGCGATGCCCGCGCTGACAAAAGCATTAAGGCATTAGTACTTCGAATCGACAGCGGTGGCGGCAGTGCCTTTGCTTCTGAAGTTATTCGCCAGGAATTACAAGCCACTCGTGACCAAGGCATCCCCGTTATTGTATCCATGGGCAGTGTCGCCGCCTCCGGTGGCTATTGGATCGCCATGGCCAGCGATGAAGTCTGGGCCACACCAACCACTATTACCGGCTCCATTGGCGTGTTTAGCGCCTTCCCCACCTTTGAAAAATCACTGACAAAACTGGGCATTCACACTGATGGTTTAGGCACTACGGATCTGGCTGGCTCATTGCGTCTGGACCGTGAGCTTTCACCGCTGGCCGCCAATGTACTGCAGCAGGGTGTAACCCATGTGTATCGGAAATTCCTGAACATCGTGGCAGAAGCCCGAAAGACAACACCCGAAAGAGTCGACACCATGGCTCAAGGTCGTGTTTGGACCGGCAAAGCCGCCCAACAACTCGGTCTGGTGGATCAACTGGGCTCTCTCGACGATGCCATTGCCGCTTCTGCCCAATACGCCAACCTTAATAACTATGGCGTTAAGGAAATCCGCAAGGCGCTGACACCGCAAGAGCAGTTTGCCCAAGAGCTGGCTCGCGGACTGAATGGCGGCGTAAGCCTTGCCAGCGCCGATAGCGCCTGGCTAATACAGCTAAAAACTCTTTTTAAGCCGCTGCTCGGCAGTACTGATTTTAGCAAGGCTGAGCTTGACCCCAAACGCATTCAAATCCTCTGTTTAGAATGCGCCGCACATTAATGTGGCACGACCATTCATCAATTATTAATATCTTATGAAACAGAAAAAACCCAATTTATTTAATCGCCTCACCGGTGGTGTACGCACGGCTCAGCAAGGTGCGCAAAGCATGTTGCGCATCGGTAAAACCATGGGCGTTGTTTCGCCAAAGGCGGCTTCATGGTTAATTCAACGCCGCAAACCAGAAGCAACCGAAGTGCGCGATCTATTTCAACAACTGGGCGCCACCTACATTAAGCTGGGGCAATTTATTGCCAGTTCACCCTCGCTGTTTCCGCCTGATTATGTAGAAGCCTTTCAAGACTGCCTGGACCAGGTACAGCCAATTCCGTTTGAGGAAGTGCGCAAGGTCATGGAGTCATCTTTAGACAAACCCATTTCCTCACTATTTAGTCACATTGACCCGAAGCCGTTAGCCTCGGCCTCTATTGCACAGGTACACGCCGCCACCTTAACCTCTGGTGAAGACGTGGTGATTAAAGTGCAAAAGCCCGGCGTGGCAACCATCATCTCCACTGACATGAACGTAATCTTTGTCATGTCACGACTGATGGAATTGGTCTCACCCGGCATGAGCAAAGAGTCCATTACCGACATTGTTTCCACCATGTACCAATCCATGGCCGATGAATGTGACTTCATTAAAGAGGCTAATAACCTCGACAGTTTTAATCTGTTTTTACAACACGAAGGTATTACCGAGGTCACCGCACCTCGACCTTATCGCCAGGCCTCAAGTGAACAAGTACTAACGATGGAACGCTTCCACGGAGTACCACTGGTAGATTATGACGAGCTGCGGCAGTACACCGACAACCCGGCCGCTGTGCTAATCACAGGTATGAATACGTGGTTGGCCAGCCTAACCAAGTGCGAGGTTTTTCATGCTGATCTGCACGGTGGTAACATTATGTTACTCACCGATGGGCGCTTGGGTTTTATCGATTTCGGTATGGTTGGGCACATTAAGCCGGAAGCCTGGAAAGCCATGCTCTCACTGATAGAGGGTATTGACCGTGCCAACTACCAGCAGGTCGCCGAAGCTATGGTGACCGTGGGTATGACCTCACAAAAGGTGGACTCCAATAAGCTGGCGGCGGACATTAAAAATCTCGTTGAGCAAACCGCCACTTTAAATCCGAACGATAGCACTGCCGTGGCTGACGATATTAATCAGTTGATGATTGATTTGGCACAGATCGGCAAGTCGCACGGGATTCGCTTTCCCGCATCATTCACCCTATTAATGAAACAGTTCTTATATTTTGATCGCTATATTCAGCTGTTGATTCCAGATATGGATTTGTTCAGTGATCCCAGGATGCAGTTCTAGAAGCTAGAGTTTACCTCTGTAGGTCGGACGCTAGTCCGACCTACACGCATAACAGGCAGCGAAAACCACGACACTCAATAATTGAGGGCTTGCTTGACAAAGGGAATCGTCAATCGACGCTGCTCTTTTAAAGAGGCGTGATCAAGGTTTCTCAAGGCTTCGAACAATTGTGCCGTACCGCGAGGTGCGCGATGTAAAATAAACTGTGCAACATCGGCGGCAAGTTCTAATCCCATTCTCTTGGCTCGCATTTGCAGCGCCGCCAATTTCTGCTCATCGTCCAACGACTGTATCTGGTAGACCAAACCCCAGCTCAACCTCGAGCGCAAATCCGGTAGCTGCACTGGCAACTCGTGGGGCCCCTGACTGGCCGCCATCAACAAACATTTATCCGCATCGCGCAGGCGATTGAATAAATGAAACAAGGCCTTTTCCCAACTCTCTTTACCCAGCACATGCTCGATGCCATCAAGGCAAATCAGGTCTATTGCCTCCAAACCATCAAATAAGGCTTCGGGCGGGAATTCAGACAACTCATCCAGAGGCAGGTATTGCACGCTGTAACCGTCGATTTCTGCCGAGTGACAGGCCGCCTGCAATAAATGTGTCAACCCACAACCCTGCGCGCCCCAAATAAATACGGAGCGTTCGCCATCGTCTTGCAGCATCTCTTTAAGGGTATTAATGACCAGCGTATTACCCGCATCTTCCGGTGCGTAATAATTGCCAAAGGTGGCTTCATCGCTCAAAGAAACAGGCAGGGGAATCTGCTGGGGTACTTGCCCTGACAGATTTTTTTTTGAAGGCTTTTGCTTTGGAAGTAATGTCATCTCAATTAGCGAACCCAGTAAAACCTCAATGGATTCTCACGGCTACCTGCTGGAGCTGGGACTAGGTTTGAGGGGGCTACGCCTGAAGGAGCCACACTGATTGGCAAACGAGTGACGGACTCGGCAACAAGCTGCTTATCCAACGCCAGCGCATCAAATAATAATGATGCACGACCTTCGGTTTGCACCTTAAATACAGCTGTTTGCCCTTCTAATCCCAGCAAATCAACCGAGTTAAGTACCGTCAAATCATTCAAGTATTTTGAAACCGATATATACCGCTGAAAGTCTTCAATACCCGCCACTTCTATTACTAAAGATTCCGCGTCTTCAGCAGAAGCCACAACGGCGTAAATATCGGCCAAATACGATGCGGTAGTATCAATGCCTGCGGACAAAAGACCCTTCAACGCTGCACCCTCCGTCCTAAAGCTGTAGTGCTGACCTCGGTGCATTAATGTCCAATCTCCCAACCACATGCCCTTGTCAAACTGGCGATAACGACCCACTAAAACAGCATCCACAGTGTAACGCTGCGAAGCTTGTGCAATGGCCTTTTCATCAACCGACCATATTTGATCGGCATCCAGTGACTCCTGATCCCGCAAATCCATCAGCGGCAGAATCAACGGCACGCCACGGTTTTGTGCGGATATATGCAAACTTTTGGCAACCTCAGGAATTTTTGAATAGCCTACTGCCTGACGACCTAAAGCGTGACTTTCTGTAGCCAGCCAGACCAGGACAAAGGGGCGATTATCCGCCCAAATGGGCAGGCCTGCCTCACGTAATAGTCCCTTAACCGGCTCTTCGGAAAAAGTCAGTTCAATTTTAATTTGAGAACTTCCCTCTTTAACGGCGGCGTAATGAAAGGACTCTATAAAACGTTGCGGTTTTGTAAGTGCCCGTTTAACGATGTCGCCCTTGAGCTCACTGCGGCCCGACGCGCGCACCAGAACCATTTTCAGGGCTTTACTGGCCGCGATATTACGCGCTGCTTCACTTTGTGACGCCACTATCACTGACTGGCGGTAAAGATTATCCAAGGATTCAGCGAATACCGACGTCACGCTCAAGGAACAAAACGCTCCCAGCATCATTAATATTCGCCAACATTTAACCCCAAAAGTCTGTCGCATCGCCTAAAAACCTTTATTCCACCTATTGATCGACTGACCCATGCACTGAGCCTTTCTTTACGCCGCCTATTATAGGCATAACCTGAGCAGATTCCGCACTATTAGATTCGCCAAATTTGCACCCTGAGTACCCTGCACAAGCCTCAACTAAAAATCCATGCAGTTCTCAATGAAGAAAACTTAAACAGAAAGCACCAAAGCCATGCAGAAGCTGGTAGAATACGCGGCCTTTAATACCCCCCATATTTCACACTAAAAAAATAGCTGTCGAAGATTATGAGCGAAAACAAGCCTACCTCCCTGAGTTACAAAGATGCCGGTGTTGATATTGACGCAGGTAATGCACTGGTCGAACGCATTAAGGGTGTTGCCAAACGCACCAGCCGCCCAGGCGTAATGGCGGGACTGGGTGGTTTTGGCGCCTTGTTCGAATTACCAACGGGCTATAAAGAGCCGGTATTGGTATCCGGTACCGACGGTGTAGGCACCAAGTTGCGCCTCGCCATGGACCTGAACATGCACGACACCATCGGCATCGACCTTGTTGCCATGTGCGTCAACGATCTAGTGGTAGCCGGTGCAGAACCTCTGTTCTTCCTCGACTACTACGCCACCGGCAAGTTAGATGTAGACGTTGCCACCGATGTAGTAACCGGTATTGGTGCTGGCTGTGAGCTTTCTGGCTGCGCACTGGTGGGTGGCGAAACTGCAGAAATGCCTGGCATGTACGAAGGTGGCGACTACGACCTCGCTGGCTTCTGTGTTGGTATTGCAGAAAAGTCTGAACTTATCGACGGCAGTAAAGTAGGCGCAGGCGATGTCCTGATCGGCCTGGCTTCCAGCGGCCCGCACTCCAATGGCTACTCCCTGATCCGTAAAATCCTGGAAATCAGCGATGCTGACCTCAACATGGAGATTGGTGGCAAGCCTCTCGGCAAAGCCCTGCTTGAACCTACTCGCATTTACGTTAAATCAACGTTAAAGCTTATAAAAGAATCGCAAGTTAACGCCATGAGCCACATCACTGGTGGTGGCCTACAAGAAAATATTCCACGTGTTTTACCCGACAACTGTAAGGCCATTATCGATACCAACGCCTGGGAAATTCCAGCAGTGTTTAAGTGGCTACAAGAGAAAGGTAACGTCGACAGCTATGAGATGTACCGCACACTGAACTGTGGTATCGGCATGATCATCGCCGTACCCGCCAGCGAGCAGGAGAATGCTCTGAATATTCTTCGCGCTGAAGGCGAGGAAGCCTTTGTTGTTGGTCATATCGAAAACGCGACCGCAGGCGAAGAGCAAGTCGAACTCAAGGGCTAAACATCCGTATGGCAACCCTTCGTATGACAACCCTCTTATGAAAACTAAGACGGTTGTTCTTATTTCTGGCAGTGGTAGCAATCTGCAGGCCCTGATCGACGCACAATCAAATGGCGAAACAGCCATCAGTATTGAGTCCGTCATCAGTAATCGCCCCGGCGTACTCGGTTTGGATCGCGCCACCAAAGCCGGTATTACCACGCAGGTAGTCGACCATACGCTGTTCGAGAGCCGCGAAGCCTTCGACATCCAACTCAAAGCCACTATAGATCAGTACCAACCGGAGCTGGTCATTCTCGCCGGTTTTATGCGTATCCTGACCCCGGCATTTACGAATCATTACGCTGGACGCATGCTCAACATTCACCCTTCGTTACTCCCCAAATACCAAGGGCTGCACACCCACCAGCGCGCACTGGATGCCGGCGACGACCGCCATGGCGTTACTGTGCACTTTGTCACCGCAGAGCTTGATGGCGGCCCAAATATCATTCAAGCGGTGGTTCCCATCAATACCAATGATAATGCCGAGAGCCTGGCCAAACGCGTACAACAGCAAGAGCATATCATCTACCCTATGGCTGCCCAGTGGTTTGCTGAAGGAAGACTGTGTATGCAAGGCAATGACGCTGTGCTCGATGGAAGTATTCTTCCAACCAGCGGTTTTGTGATGGACGCCAGAAGCCAATAGGCCTTTTTTACAGGTGCCATCAGTGAATTGGCCATATACTGGCTGCGTTCAGTGTTAGTTCAGCCCCACTCTGCTAAATTAATGGACACTGAAAGAACTACATCAAGGTTAACTATGCGCCAAATCAAGTATTTTATTACAGCGGTACTAACCCTACTGCCGGCCATTACACTGTCAGCCTTTACCGCGACAGCTAATGCCGCGCTGCCTCAACCCTTTGAAGCTACCTATAACGCTCAATTTGACAGTATGAAGGTAGCCGCCAAGCGTCGACTTTCATATCGGGATGACGGTCAAATGGAGCTGCATTTTAGCGCCAAGTCCTTTCTCGCCAAGGTCGAAGAGTTCAGCCAGTTCACCTGGCAGGATAGCGGGCAACTGCAACCACAGCGCTACGAATATCACCGCACAGTGTTAGGCAAGGGCCGCCATGCCGTATTGAGCTTCAACTGGGATACTTTAACCGTTAGAAATAATGTTCAAAAGAAACCCTGGACCATGGCCATCAAACCGGCCACGCTCGACAAATTAAGCTATCAAATACAACTGCGCCACGACCTGATCAATCAACTACCAACCCAGAGTTACGCCATTGCCGATGGTGGCAAGCTGAAGCATTACGACTTTGAAGTGATCGGCACTGAGACATTAAAAATTCCCTTGGGCACGTTTAAAGCGGTTAAGGTTAAACGCATACGCAAGGACTCAAACCGCGAAACTTACCTTTGGTTCGCAGAAGATTGGGACTACCTGTTACTGCGCCTGCAACAGCGTGAAAAAGACGGCAAGCACTACGAAATTAACTTGTCTAAAGCCAGCATTAACGAACAACAGGTAAAAGGGCTTTAGGCGCATCCTTCAGCCTTCTACCTGCCAAGCCCTTTAAAAGGTCTAACCATTACCTTTTTACTTATATTTTTTACTCATACTTTTTATATATTACAGAGGCACAACCATGACCATTGCCAACAACAAGGTGGCCACCATTCACTACACCCTGAAAGATGCCAACGGTGAAACCCTGGACTCCTCTGACGGACAAGAACCTTTGGCCTACTTACATGGATTCCAGAATTTAGTGCCCGGCCTTGAAACCACCCTCACCGGCAAAAATATTGGCGACAAAATTTCTACCGTGGTTAAACCGGAAGATGGCTATGGCGAAAAAGACCCGACGCTTATTCAAGTATTAGACAAAGCAATGTTTGGCGGTATCGACCCAATTGAAGTCGGCATGGAGTTCCACGCTGAAACCAAGAATGGCCAACAGGTGGTAGAAATTGTCGATGTAGAAGGTGACACCGTCACCATTGATGGCAACCACCCATTAGCGGGTAAAGATCTGCACTTTGACGTTGAAATCGTCGACATTCGCGACGCCAGCCAAGGTGAAATGGATCATGGTCACCCCCATGGTTCCGGCAGTTGTAGTAATGAACACGAACAATGAACATGAGCAATGAAGACAAATAATGAACACTAGACAGGAACCAACTACAGGGCCTCTACTTTTTCTTTGCCGCAACGCTGACAACAAGATCGAGTAACAAGGCGGCCCTGCTTCACATCAAACTGCTTTTCTGTCACCACTTTCCACTTGTGAAAACCACTCTTACACAGGGATTTACCCTTGTGCTTTTGAGCGACCGCCTTACGCTTCTGTGTGATCGACGGGCGCTTAAACTCCAGCACATCACCCATTCGCTACTCCTTCTAGAAAACACTCGCAATGTAACAGCATTAACCCACCGTTACCCGCAGAACCCATACTCGTATCGGCGACAGACAAAAGCCTTCTCAAACCCTAAAAACACTAGATGTAGTAGGTCGGCATTAAATGCACCACTATATGGCATGGAATAAGAAAAGACTTCCTCTAGAAGAAAAAAATCTAACGGATCAATTTCTCCCTATTTTTACACTCGAGCCACGCACAGAAAAGGCCAGCAAGTTAGTGGTCACCCACTTTTACATTTACACACACTTTATCCACAAGTAATCACCAACTCTATCGTATTGCATTCATCCCTGAAGCGCATTATCTTGTAGCCCAACGCTGAATGAGACCCAACATATAGGGGTTGAGGTCAGATTAGGCCACACTGAGAAAAATCAAAAAACAAGAAAAATCATGCCCGTTCGTAGACATACGCAGGCATACAAGTGATCACTCAGTGGAGAACAACCCAAAATACCGTGCAAATAAACGCTCTACTCTACCATCGAGCGAATAATTATAAGTTTTTGCACAAGATGATTTAAAAAATAGAACAACATAAACCGAACACATTAAAAGCTGTGTCATCTTTCTGTTCCTGGCGAGATATGTACTGGCTTTAAGATGAATCAATTAATTCTATACAAGAAAAAGACGCGGAGACGCACATGCACACTGAAACAGACCAAACCACCCCAGACACGCTTGTCCCACCAGCGGCCAGCAGCAGCACAGTCGCAGCAACAACACCGGGGCAAATTCGCGTCATCAAACGCAACGGCACGGTTGTACCTTACGGTGACGACAAAATTGCCGTGGCAATGACCAAAGCCTTCCTTGCCGTCGAAGGTGGCAATGCGGCCGCATCCAGTCGTGTGCATGAGACAGTTGCCGCAATGACCAAACAAATCTCTGAAACCTTCAAGCGTCGTATGCCTTCTGGCGGCACGATCCACATTGAAGACATTCAGGATCAGGTTGAGCTGACACTGATGCGCACTGGCGAGCAAAAGGTCGCTCGTGATTATGTACTCTACCGTGAAAAGCGCGCCCAACAACGCGCAGAGTTGGAAGCTGACGCAGTCGCCGATAATGAATACCCTAGCATTCAAGTTAAGAATGCTGATGGCTCAACCGACCCTCTGAATATTCAGCGTCTGCGCACTATTGTCAGCGAAGCTTGTGAAGGTCTGGCCGGCGTAGACGGCAAGGCTATTCTCGACGAAGCCATGCGCAACCTATACAACGGTGTATCCATTGATGATGTGAATACTTCATTGGTGATTACCGCCCGTACATTGGTAGAAAAAGAGCCTAACTACAGCCAGGTTACCGCGCGTCTGTTACTGGATAAATTACGTGCCGAAGCACTAAGCCACCTGCAAGTAGCCAACAGCGCGACCCAGCACGACATGGAAACCCTGTATCCACAGGCCTTTAGCGCTTATATCAAGCTAGGAATTGAGCTAGAACTGCTGCACCCCAACCTGCTGAGTTACGACCTGGACGCAATGGGTAAAGCGCTGATCGCTGATCGCGATTTACAGTTCACCTACTTAGGTTTACAAACTCTGTATGACCGTTACTTCATCCACACAGAAGACGAAGTACGTATCGAGCTGCCACAGGTTTTCTTCATGCGCGT
>JAUVQU010000075.1 GCA_030597965.1 Cellvibrionaceae bacterium | reverse complement strand
TTAGTGGGCTCATTGCTGGCGGTATGGATATGCTAACGGGTGGCACTGATGCCATGCCTGATAAAAAGCCCCGTGGTAAATCAAGACGCCGCAAAGGTGGCCTACTTGCTTTAGGTGCTGGACTCATGGCTGGCGGGGCCTCCATTCCTGCCTTTGCCAGTGGCATGGATGGGGCGGCAGATGTGACCGGAGCCGCAACAGATGTTGCAGAAGCACTGCCATTCGCCAAGGCTGCAAAAGCGGCGCGAGTGATTCGACCCGTCGCCATGGTTATGGATGGCGTGAGCGCAGCATCATCGTTAGCTGAGGGTGATTATCGCTCAGCCAGTGAAACCGGAGGCGGTTTCCTTGGTGGCATGGGAGGCGCGGCCCTTGGTGGCATAATCGGCTCTTTCATTCTACCTGGAATAGGAACCGCGATTGGTGCAGCCCTTGGGGGCATGGCGGGTGATATGGCGGGCTCAAGCGTCGCTGGCGGTTTATTTGATTGGGCTTCTTCGCCCGAAGATAAGACAGCTCTGGCGAAACCCATCCAAACTCAAGCGGCATCACTGAATGATCCAAGTGACTGGCATTCAAAAATTAAGCTCAACGACCCAACAGAAGCGATAAAAACCGCGCAAGCGAAAGAAGCGCAAGTAAGACAAACGCCTAATCAAGTTTTTTCTCCTCAAATCATACTTCAAGCATCCAACATCCCAGAGGAAACCGCCCAGTTAACAATGGAGAAAATACGCGAGCTGTGGGACGAGTGGCAGAGAGAAAAAGATGAAGCACTGAGCCAAGACCTAACACATTCACTGGTGACTTAATGGCACAGATAGTAATTGGTGATCATTTGTTTGATGTTGTGAAGCGAAACCCCATCAAAGAAATGAGCCGCACCACGGATGGCGGCTGGATAGTAGTTGACACCCTCGACAGCCCCGTTCAAATAAAAAGCGCCCGTGGGCTCGACGAGCGAACCATTGAGGTGATTGCTTATCAGGGCGCTGGAATGGAAGAAGCTGACGCCCTGGCTAACATGGCAAAACTTCAAAAGCCCGTCATCATCACCGACGGATTGGGTAAAACTTGGGGCAAGTGGACAATTCAAAAAGTCACAACAAAATACGAGCGAGTGGTTGAGCGTGGGATATCTCAAGTGCTTAGAAACTCGCTCTCGTTATTGGAGTACAGACAAGATGAGCACGTCAGTATTAGCTCAAGCTAATGAAACGGTTTGCGGCTTGTTATATCGTGTTTTAGGGGATGATTCTGATGATATGGTGGAAGCATTCTTTCAGCTGAATCCAACTCAAAAGACGTTGTTTTTAGATCCGTTGCAAGATGTGGCACTTCCAGAGCGCCAAGAGGTAGCCAAAAAAGAGGCTGCTCCCGTTCATGTATTGGAGATTTGGGAATGATCATTTCATTATCTGGCCCTAATGCTGCGAACCTTATGAAACACCTTCAAACATGGTCAATGACAGATGAGAGCGGCGCATCCGCTGACCGTCTGTCATTAACGGTATTAGGCCATGAACTTAAAGACCCACCTGCATCAGGCGGAGATCAATACAAGCTGACTATCGGCGGTGAACAGCGCGGTGAGTTTGATGTTTCCACCATCAAACTCAAGCTTCACCCTCGGAAATGGGTTATTCAGTTATCCCCCGCTAAATTTCAGCGCAAAGACCCAACAGGCTGGCGAGAGAAGCGAAAGCGAAGCTTCCCCCCCGCCACAGTGAAAGACCTTGTAACCGCAATTATGATCCCTCACGGATACTCAGTCAGAGTTGATAAAGACTTGGCTGATCTTCCCACTTCACACCTAAATCAATCAGAGGAGACAGACAAAGCCTTTTTGAGTCGAATCGCGAAAGACTTCGATGCCGTGGCTAAACCCATTAACAACTTATTTATCTTTGGTAAAAGAGGCAGTGTAAAAGCGTTATCCGGCTCACCAAGAAGCCGAATAATTATCAAGCCAGGTGACATTGTAAAACCTACGGGCGAAATCAATTTTCCATCGGCTGAAGTTTACAAAGGTGTAAAAGCAAAATGGCGAGAAACGGAGAGCGGTTTGAATGGTCAGGCCGTTCTTGGCTCAGAGCCATTTAAGCTAATAGAAACACCCTATAAAAACTTAGAAGAGGCCACAAAAAAGGCCGAGGCAGAGTTAAAACGAGTGACACGGAACAGTCAAACATTCACAGCATCATTGCATTGGAAATCGGGCCTTTTTGCTGAATCCATTTTCAACTTTGCAGAAGAGTTTGCCGAGCCGACCCTCATTTCAGATTGGTCATTTGATAGAGTTTCAATGTCAGGCACACGCACGAGTTTAAGTGTCAGTGTGGAAGCATCAAGGCTGACTAATTAGTCATTCGCTACTCGATAGCGACAACCGGAGGGGGCACACATCGTGCCCTTTTTTTATATGGGAAAAAAGAGTGTATCAACAGGCTTTAAAAAGGTTGTTTCTGGCTTGAAAAACAAAGCGATTCAGTTTGTGAACGCCGTTAAAAACCCGAAAGTAATTATCGGTGTCGTCTCAAGCGTCATTGCGGGCGTATTCATTGCAAAGGGGCATAAATTGACGGCATGGATAGGCGGGATTACTGCCTCTTTTGGGGCGTTATCGCTCCCTGAATGGAGCATGGTCATTGGTATCATTACCGCGCTCGTGTCCATGTTTGCCACCGTATTTTTTAAGTGGTTGAACTCATCCATGCTGAAACAGGCCATCGAACAAGGTAAGCCCGTTGGTCATCTTATTAACAGAGAAGGGTTAGACATTTGAGCCAATTGAAAAGAAAAATCGTATGTTCGGTCACGGCTATCATAGGCATAGTGACCGGAGGAACGCTCTATAACAGCACGGCCCCAACAATCGAACCCACCAAAGCCGTGGAACAAGTAACCTTCGCCGATTACCCGCCACCTATTGGCGAAGTCGTCATCGCGGGGGAGCGAATTGGTGATCTCTTTGTCTCACAGCGTGCCCTAGAAGTTATCGGCAATGCGGAAGGTTGCCGCCAAACGCCGTATAAATGCCCCGCAGGTCTATTAACAGACGGCATCGGCAACACTCACGGCAAGATAGGAAAGCCAAAAACTAACGAGCAAATAGCTAAGGATTGGGTATTAAATGTCATTGATGCTCAAAACTGTTTGGTGAGCGTCGCGCCGATAAAAACGCTGACTCAGGGGCAACGTGACGCAATGGTTTCATTTATTTTCAATACCGGATGCACCACGTTCAAACGCAACCGAGATGGCACACAAACCCGTATAGCTAAGTACGCCAAGGCGGAACAATTATCATCAGCATGCAATGAGCTTAAGTATTGGGTTTATGCGAGCGGCGTTAAGCTCAAGGGCTTGATTGAGCGAAGGCGGATAGAAACAAATATGTGCCACGCGGCATAGGGGGGCTTATGAGCGCACTAACAGGTTGGGGGTTGCCTATAAAGGCGACCCTTTTCTTTATCCTCATCGGCTCTGTGGCGTATGTGTCTTTTGATTATGGCGTCACCAAGACGGAAAACGCCACCGATAAGCGAGAGCAAGCGCTATTCGAGAAGATAGAGAAAAAACAAAACGAAGCTTATGAGTTGGCAGTGACCCTAGCCAGGCAAAAGCCAGTGATTGAAACCAAGTACAAGACCATCGAAAAAGAGGTGATCAAATATGTTGAAAAGCATAGTGACCAGCGGTGCGTTGTTGACGATGCTGACTGGCTGCGTATCCGCGCCGACGCAGTGCGAGAACATAATCAAGCAATCGGTATTCAGCGCCCCGCCACCCTCGTTAATGATACCGCCAGAGCCGCTGACAGCGGAGCATACACCAGTGACGGGCAAGTCTTAGCGGAAGATGTCAGCAATTTTAAAACCTGTGCTGGCAATGCAAAAAGGCTGAAAGACCTTCAAGCATGGATAAACATAAATCTAAATAATTAACCAAAGGGCGAGCCGTTAGCGGTTCGCCCTTTTTTTGTGCCTGCTATCAAATTATTCCCCAGGAGCGCCTCGATGAACGCAACTTTGCTATCAGATATTAAGTGGCCGGTTCGCTGCAGGCAATAAATGTGATAGCAGAAACTAAAATGTGATGAATATCAAGATATCTAGATATAAAGGTATAAAGATAAAAAGATATCTTTAAAAACAAGCAAGGAAGATTTATATTGAAGACAAGTTAATCAATCAAGAAGGCAGCGTGATGGCGTTTACAGTGAGACCCAGCGAAGAAGAAACCCAAGTCATACAAAAGGCGATGAAAAAGCTAGGTGTTAAGTCGATGGCTAAGGCGGTGACGCTGGCTTGTGGTGAAATGCTCAGCCTACAAGACAAAGTAAACCTACTTGAAAGGCAGCTTCGCACAGTAAACCAGCGAAGGGTTAAGGCGGAAAACGCTATTAATGATTATCAAAAATCACAACACGCTTTGGTGAGTTTTAACCCCAAAGATGTGTGATAGCACTTTTTAAACCAGGCAACGCGCGATGTGCTTCATCTTGATAGCAAATCAACGTCTGCAGCGAAGCCGGTAACGACAAAAATGATAGCAACAAGGGAAAATGAATATGAGCAAAGAGATGAAAGAAGCGCTGGAAGCGATACGAGTTGCAATCCAGAACGCTGAGCAATTCGGGCAAGTGCGAACTGAAGATGGCATGGTCATTACTGGAGCTGTTGAGTCTGCGCATGGAATTATGCTTGTTAAAGAATAATTGGGGCAACAGCGTTCTAAGTGGGATTGATATTGAAAAGCATTAAATAAAACAAAACCCCGCAAGTCGGCAAACTAATACGGGGTTTATATCACAACCAACCAAATCCAAAGGAATAATCATGACTTCAACAAGTTTAACGCAATACGCAAACCTAAACAACGCGCTAAAGCGCTTACCGCGTCACCTCGTGCACCAGTTCTGCCGCCGCAATGGTCTTCAATCTTGGTATTGCAACGCGAAACAAAACCCTAGCTATGGCAAGTGGAGTCAACATGAGTGTAAGCATTAGGCATCGTTACCATTATGGCAACGTGATCATTAATCAAGAAAAAGTGGTTCAGGGTAAAGCGATAACAGGGGTGACAATTCCAGCTTTGCTCAGGAACGGCGAATACTGTTACAAGCCGTTTGGTGGGGTTATTGATGATGATTCGGTGATGAGGCAAGTTCAGCGCGTTAAACTAGTTAATCTGACGGGATTTTGGTGGGATGACATAGGTATGAGTGAAGGTTATGAGATACCAATGGGCCACGCTGTTAAAGGTTACTTGTTTAATGACCGTTATTATGTCGCCATTAAAGACGATCAGCCGATGCATTGGTTGATATTGCGCCACCCACGCAGTTGACTATTAAACAATTGAAAATAGGCACTTCACGCCAAGTCGGAAGCCGTCATTTATCCACACCCACTTGTCCACAAAAAACAGAAGGGCGAAGCAGTCAATAATAGACGCTTCGCCCTTTTTTTGTCTTCAACCCCTCATTTCCGCAATGCTTCGGGGCGCATTAGGTACAATATGTTAAATAGCCTCATGTTACGGCCCTTTCTTCTTCTTCTTCCGCTTCCGCATGCCAGGTCCTGCCAAGAGCCTTGATTAATGCTCTCGACTCACAAATAAAGCTCATTGCTGCGGTGACTGCATGGGGTAGCTTATGGTGATGAACATCACTTGTTGATAAAGTTGCCTCTAATGCAGATAGAATGCCTTCGGCTTTATCGAGATTGGCGTTAATCATGTCGATAGAATCAATTGTATCTAAGGTTTCGGTTGTCATATTGTGTCTCTATTTTTATTGATTTTTGTTAGCCGAATTTGATCGCTCACTAAATTATTTTTACTGTTAACAGTAATTTAGTGATTCTACTGCTCGAATCAAAAAAGAGAAGGATCAGTCTTGATCCCAAAATTACAAAACCTTTAAAATCATAGGCATATAAATTTAGTGAGGAACACATACAATAAATGAATGTATATTTGTGAGCCAAGTATCGTTTTTGTGATGTTAGTTCATGAGTGATTACC
Organism: Cellvibrionaceae bacterium; assembly: GCA_030597965.1. Classification (GTDB taxonomy): domain Bacteria; phylum Pseudomonadota; class Gammaproteobacteria; order Pseudomonadales; family Cellvibrionaceae; genus JAUVQU01. The sequence continues at coordinate 4,298 of JAUVQU010000075.1, read as the reverse complement.
TTGCGGCGGCTATGCGCTGCCAGAAATGCCACCCATCAAAACTCACATCGATCCATACAGGACTGAGGACTGGGGTTTTTTATCATTGTGGGTGCCTAGAAAAAGAGACTCTGATGTACCCAAATCCAGCGGGTGCGAAAAATGAAAATTCAGAAAACATTTACATGAACCATGAGTACATGGCATTGGTCGGCATCGATCCCGCCGAGGATTTTTATTTAAAGAGAATTGAGAATACAGGGGCCTTTATATCAAATGAAACTGCTGAGGAATATAGAAAGCAAGATAAATTAATAATCTCCGAGATGCAGGCAATGGCCTTTGTCGATATTGATTATTTTTTCGGTAGCGATCAATTGCAGGCGGTATTTACAAGAAAGTACCCACTAATATTAGAAAATAATAATGTAGGCATTTTATACTTTATCGACGAATTCCCCCCGCAAGATCAGTCACTGGTAATAATGCCTATATCAAGCAATGTTAATCTAACTTTCGGGGAATTAAGGCTTGTATTTAGTAATAGGGTAAATCATAGCGAAGAGGCAGCCGCCAGAGCTATGGGGATATCATGGAACACATATAGATCACGGAAAAGCAAACTGAAGGAAAAGCTTAGCTTTGATAATTTGGAATTGGATCATGTGCTGAACGCCGATCTAGATGCATCTAAAATAAAAAGAAAAGGCTCCATTAAAATCATGGAGTTTAGCAATAAGCCTACCTTTTAAGGGGGCGGAAACAAACGCTTTCCGTTGCTTTTTAGGCCATCGTTGAGTTTCCGTGAAGTTCAGATCTTGCCTACACTTTACTGAATTGTTGAACATGGGGAACTCGACATGCCGGATTTTAAGCTGCTAAGAGAGGCTGACGACACCACCATCATGGCTAACCCCGCCGTCGATTTTGAGTATCGCGGCGAGGTCTATCACAACGTCACCGTTATCCTGCTGATGAACTGCACTGTGGCTTCCCCTTCCGTTGCCCTGCTTGGCGCGGGCGGGCGTAACAGCAGTGATGTGGCATTTATCTTTGACCACCCGCTCGAAGTCTACGCAGAGTTAAAATCGTGCTTAAGCGGTACGCCGATCCCATTTGAAACGACACTGATTGATTAGCCCACCTCACCGATTTTCCGTAGAAGTCAGTAATCATGCGGCCTGTAGAATCGAATTGAGTGTTTTTTGTACGGGGAATGTCTGTAGATTCCTAAAATAAGGGAAATGGCGATAGGCTGGCGCTATCGCTTTGGGAGGGTTTTAAGGGCTAGTTCTACGGCTTTATCAACTGCTTGGCCTTCGTTTTTTACATCATCAAAATGCGCTTTTATTTCCTTCAACCCGTCCTTAGTTTTAGGTAATACATAGGCATCAAGGCGCTTTTTCTCTGAAATCTGCGCCTCGTGGTGTGCCTTGCGGGCCTTTGCGATTGACTCTTTTCTATCTTCTTTTGTCTGGGCCACTTGCCATCATCCTGCTGTGTTAATGCGCTGATACTAACTTAGTTTACCGTGTAATCAAAATAATAGCCGATATTGTTTACACGGTAAACACTTTGGAGTAACCTTGTTTACACGGTAAACAAATAAACTCAAAGGGAATAGGCATGAATGATTTATCAATCAATACCGCATCACTGAAAAAGTGTTGGTTTGGATACCGAACTGCCGACTTTCGCTCTGCTGAGTCTGCAATTTTGGTGCATTACGATGCTGATAAAGCGCCTATTACTGCGCACATTTACGAAACAGGCGAAACCGTGACAGGGTCACTTGATAAGGTGCTGGCAGCTATTGGACGGGCACAAAGAGCCGTGCATGAAAAAATGACGGGCCGAGCTGCCCCCTCCGATATGAAGCGTGGCTTCTTTACCCAGTCGTGGCAGGGCGAAACCAGAGCCACAGCATCGGGTGAGTTGTTTCTTGTTCCACGAAATCAACAGTAAGGGGATTAGCTATGTGGTTTAAGTTTTTGTGCTGGTTGGGCAAGAAGTTCCCAGGTTCGGGGTTGCCGCTGCTTTAGACCGCTAACTAGAACGAAGGAAACTCTTATGGATAACAAAACCGTTCAATGCCAGTGCTGTACCCGCCCGCTCGATGAAAGCGGCCAGTGCGGCGAAGGCTGCAACGATGGCCTCGGGGTGATCTTCAACTACGTACCGGACGATGAAATCTAGGGGGCGCTATGGCCGAGCAGCAAAAGAAAACCTCACGCCCGATGGGATTCAGTGAATTTAATAAGCTGTTAGATCAGGCGCAATCACAAGCTAATTCAAAGGAATAAATTATGGGATGGGGAGACTGCGGAACTGATAGCAATGGGCGACCAATTGGCTATGTATTCCCTGCAACTTGCGATCACCCTGATTGCAACAAAGAGATTCATCGCGGCTTGTCTTATGCCTGCGGTGATATGCACGGCGAAACGGAGCATAGCAGCTGCGAGAAGTATTTTTGTTCTGAGCACTTGCCTGTCTGTGTCCAAACGGACGACGACCGCCTAATCAATATCTGTGAAGAATGTGGAAAGGCTCACCTTGAAGATGGTGAATGGATTGAGAACGACGACGGCGTTCTAGTTCGTAATCAAGAATAGAAGGAAAGGAAACATGACGGTTTGGTTTTGGGTTTTGTATTTTGCCGCTTTGGGCGGGTTATTGCTGGCGACTTGCCTATGCAATGCCTCAACCCCTAGCTGGTTAAACGATGAGGAATAAATTAATGGCTATCCCAAATTTAAGCAAAGAACGTGAACAACAGGCAGTTAGCGAAACTGTAGCCGCTTTTCGTGCGGTACTGGGGAACGTTTCTGATGATTTCAACGTTAAGGCCGAGGTGAACGATTACCGTCACGACGATGGCGAATGCACTCTGTCAGTGGAAGTTGATAACCGTCCTGAAACAATGGAAGCAAATAACGTGTTTTTCTGTGCCTTATGGACAAAGGGCGGAAGTGTTCAGCTATTGGTTGGTGAAGATAACGATATCGAATGGACATTAGACGCAGGTAATTTGTGGTCCCTGATGTACTGCTGGACGTTCTGTAAGCCGGAATAGTGACGTTACACCATGCGCCCCGCTCAATGGGGCTTATGCGTAAATTCACTTAGAAGGAAAAAACCGATATGGAACTAATCACTCTACTAAAAGAACAGCAGGCATTTAGCCTTGAGGCATTTGGCCCTAATCCCCGTCTTGAGGGTGTTTGCGCTCATCTACGCAAAGAGATCGAAGAGGTGAAGGCTGCACCCGATGACTTAACAGAGTGGGCTGACTGCTTGTTGCTTTGCCTTGACGGCACCATGCGAACGGGGATGACCCCAGACGAGGTTGTCACTTTTACTGAGCTAGATAAGCCGGGTATCTGGCGGGAAATGGACTTGATCTATGATGGCGAGATGTCTCGACTTAGAGGCGACGCTTTTATCCTTTCACGGATGGTTGATCACGGGCAAACCTGGGCGACGATGGCATGGAAGGTAGCAGCGTCTGCTTATCATCACGGTATTTCTGTTGAAGCGTTACTCAAAGCGACTGCTGACAAGCTCGAAGTAAACAAACAGCGCTCTTGGCCTGACTGGCGCACTTTGCCAGAAAACCAAGCCATCGAGCACATTAAGCAATAGAAGGAAAATCTTTGAGCTACACTGACTATGATAAATCAGAAAAAACTAACCCCTTATTGCCGAGTATTTAATCAATCGCGTCGCCAACCCAGACAATAAACCCCTCAATTTCGTTGTTTAATTATTTTTACAAAAAAAAATAACGTGTACAAAAGGTAACTTTTTATTCTGCTGGTATAGGTGTGTTAACTTTAATTAACGCCACCAGTTCATATATATCAGTTCGCCCTAAGTAATTGTTCTCTTACAGGGTTTCCGTGGCAATTTTACGCTCCGATTCTTTGCAATCTAAGGGCATTAAGGTATTATTATACCCATGTATTGCGGGTTGTTGATTGCTCGTTAAGCATAAGCTTTTTTCTTCTTGGGAGTTTATGTCAGTACTAGGCGACCAGCTGTGGTGGCTACGCCGTACAAATTAAGACGAAGGGGTTGCATTTATTGCAACCCCTTTTTCGTTTCAGCTATTCCGCTTTTTTCTCTCATTTCATCAAATTAGGGCGCTTTCCGTCTTGACTGTTACCCGTCAAACGTTATGATTAAGGGGTGTTGGCAAAATCCAACGCCGAGATTAGAGCCCTCGAAATGAAATGACCACAATGGCGAACTACACGCGCCTTTCTCGCGTGTTTTTTTTCGCGTAATATCAGTGTATCCAAATTATGGTGAGCTGG
>JAUVQU010000254.1 GCA_030597965.1 Cellvibrionaceae bacterium | reverse complement strand
TTACGCCGGATGGCGTGAGTCGCGGCTTTAGCTTTTTTATGCGTGAGCGGGATTTCGAAGAAGTCAACGTATCCAGCTATACCACCGATACCATCGGCGGTTCGGTCACCTTTGGTTACCCAATATCCGAGATCTCTCGTATCAGTTTTGGTGTGGGAGTTAGTAATATCTCATTGGAGGTAGGCACTCGAGCCGCTAAGGAAATCATTGGTTCGCCTAGATTACTTGATGACGATGATGTGCTTCAGCAATATATTACATTATCTGAGTATGGCAGCTTATCGACGGATGATGCGCTGTTTGAACCTAAGCCGCTGAGTGATCTTGCCGATCCTTTGGTGGACTCTCCTGATGGTTGGGTGGACGTTAATGGTGATGATTTCCTCGTGCCGACCTTTAACTTCAATTGGCGCAAGTCGACCTTGAACCGCGGTCGTCTGGCTACCCGCGGTGCATCGCAATCGTTTGGTTTGGAAGTTTCCTTGCCGGGCAGTGATCTTGAATATTTCAAGATGACTTATAACGCTCAGTATTTCCGCCCTTTGACGAAGAGCTTGACGCTGAGGTTGCGCACTAAATTGGGTTATGCAGATTCTTTTGGCGGCACTACTGAATTGCCATTCTTTGAGAACTTCTATGCGGGCGGCTTTGGTTCGGTTCGCGGTTTTAAGAAAAATACCTTGGGCCCACTCTCTACACCAGCGGAGGTCTATGAGTTAGCGATTTATGATGCTGATGGTAATGGTCGTATTGATGAGAACGAAATTGCGTATGTGTTGAATGGCGATGCGCTTCAGGATAAGTTGTTGGTTGATCCTGGTTTCGACGATGACGACGATCCATTCGGCGGCAATATTCTTATAGAAGGCAGCGTGGAAATTCTATTTCCACTGCCGTTTATTAAGGATCAGCGTTCGATGCAGACCGCTTTGTTCTTCGATGCGGGTAATGTCTTCGATACATCATGTGGTACGCAGCAGTTGAACTGTAAAGATGTTGATTTGGGTGAACTGAGTTCATCTGTGGGTGTCGGACTAACGTGGATTACAGGCTTTGGGCCATTAACCTTCAGTTTGGCCATGCCAATTAATGAAAGCGAATATGATGAGACAGAAGTGTTCCAGTTTTCATTGGGCACTACGTTTTAACAGTTTTTGAATATAATCAATAAGATAAATAACTATGGTTAAGGTAAAAATAATGAAGAAGTTTTTTGTGTTGTGTGCAGTATTGTTTTCATCGGTGGTTACGGCAGAAACTAATGTTGCGGTTCTGGACTTACAGTCAGCAATATTGAAGACTGATAAAGCAGAGCAGAAATTGAGTGCTCTGGAGAAAAATCCTGAGTACGCAGCACTGGTCGCAAAATATGAAAGCCTGCGCGCCGATCTGGAGTCTATGGGTAAAGATGCACAGACTAACAACTTGACCTGGTCGCAGAAAGACAAAGATAAATTTCGTAAAAAAGCTGAATATAAGCGCGCAGATTTGAAGCTGGCGGGTGAAAAACTAAAAGCTGAAAACAACACAGTTTTGCAGCAGGTTATCCAAGAGTTAGCGCCTAAGGCGCGTAAGGCCGTTACAGCGATTGTTAAGGCTGAAAAGATTGATATAGTGCTGGATCGTAAAGCAGCGCTGCATGCTGACCCAGCTGTGAACATTACTGGCAAGGTAACGGCTAAACTGAATAAAATGTAAGGCTGGAATGTCCGATAAAATGCTCGATAGACTATGCTGTTTATCGAGCATTTTTTTTAAAGGCACCTCTATTGAGTCACTGTTATAATCCGTATCTGGGTAGTTTAAGTCGGGTGAAAATTAATGTCAGACAGTAAACAGTACACGCTAGATTATCTTGGCAAAGTCATTGCCGCTGAAGTTGAAGGCGATGGCAACTGCATCATTTCTGGTTTGCAGACCATTCAAAAAGCATCTTCTGGTGAGCTGAGCTTTTTAGCAAACGCCAGCTATCAAAAATACCTGTCTTCTACTCAGGCGGCAGCGGTTATTCTGCATCCTGATATGGCGAGGTCTTTCTCTGGCAATAAGCTGATTGCCGCCAACCCTTATGTGGCCTACGCTAAGTTAACCCACTTGTTCGATAATCAAAAAGCAGCCGTTCACGGTGTTCACCCTACGGCGGTTATTGAGTCGTCGGCGGTGCTGGGTGAGCGGGTCAGTATTGGTGCTAATGTTTATATCGGCGAGCATGTTGTGTTGAGGGATGACGTAATTATTGGTGCCAACAGCTCGGTGGGTGACAACACAATTATTGGGGCTCGCAGTCGCCTTTATGCCAATGTCAGTGTTTATCATGGAGTAACTATTGGTGAGGATGTCATTCTCCACAGTACCTGCGTTATAGGTGCTGATGGCTTTGGTAATGCTCACGAGATGGTTGATGGAAAACCTCGATGGATTAAGATTCATCAATTGGGTGGCGTCACCATTGGCAACCGTGTTGAAATAGGCGCATCAACCACGATAGACCGGGGCGCACTTGACGATACCATCATAGAAGATGGTGTGATTATTGATAACCACATCATGATCGGTCATAACGTAAAGATTGGTGAAAATACCGCCATGGCGGGTACATCGTGTATTGCTGGCAGTACGACAGTGGGTAAGAATTGCATTATAGCCGGTGGAGTGGGTATTGCTGGGCATTTAACCATTGCCGATGGTGTGCATTTTA
>JAUVQU010000014.1 GCA_030597965.1 Cellvibrionaceae bacterium | reverse complement strand
CAGCTCACCCGCCGGGTAGGCTTCCGCATGAATGTAAGAGATCTCTTTGAGCTTCAGCGCGCCTTCCAAGGCAATGGGGTAATGCCGACCGCGGCCCAAAAACAGCGCATGGTGCTTATTGGCAAAATGCTGAGACCACGCCTCAATGCTGGGCTCTAACGCCAGCACTTTATCCACGGCAATGGGCAAGTGACGAAGCTCGTTTAAATACGCTTTTTCAGCGTCATCGCTCAAGCGCTGGTTCGCCTTGGCAAGCAGCAGCATGAGTAAGAACAACGCGCTAAGCTGAGTGGTAAACGCCTTGGTAGAGGCCACACCAATTTCCGGGCCTGCGCGGGTGATAAAGCGCAGCGCGGTTTCACGCACAATGGCAGATTCCGGAACGTTACAGATCGCCAGAGTGAAGGTATGCCCCTGCGCCTTTGCATGGTGCAGCGCCGCCAGGGTATCCGCGGTTTCACCGGACTGAGAAATCACCACGACCAACTGCTTTGGGTTAGGCACGCTATGGCGATAGCGGTACTCGCTGGCAATTTCTACGTTACAAGGAATGCCCGCCACTTGCTCAACCCAGTACTTCGCCGTCATGCCTGCGTAGCTAGAGGTACCACACGCTAGAATCAGTACCGAATCTACCTGCTGAAAAATCTCAGCGGCTTCCGCACCAAAAATGCCGGGCTGCAACTGCCCTGCCCCGCTAATCATTTCCAGCGTGTTGCTAAGCGCCTGGGGCTGCTCGAAGATTTCCTTCTGCATGTAGTGGTTGTAATCGCCCAACTCGACCGCGTTGGCGTTCAAGCTAGACGTGACAATGGCACGTTCAACCATCTGGCCAATACCATCAACCACTACCACCGCATCGCGGCTCAAACGGGCTACATCGCCGTTTTCTAGGTACATCATGCGCTTGGTAACAGAGAGCAGCGCAGAGGCATCAGATGCCGCATAGTAGCCATCTTCTGCAACACCCAACATTAACGGGGAGCCTTCCCGGGCAACCACCAAACAATCCGGCTCTTCTTCACTAATGACCGCTAATGCAAACGCCCCCTTCAGGTGGGCAACAGCACACTGCACGGCAGAAAATAGATTTTCGGCGGGTTCGCCAATTTGGCCCTTAAAACAAGCTTGAATCAGGTGAGCAATGGTTTCTGTGTCGGTATCCGAGGTGAACACATACCCCAAGCCTTGTAACTGCTCACGGAGAGACTCGTAGTTTTCGATGATGCCGTTATGCACCACCGCCAAGCCAGAGGAGATGTGCGGGTGAGCATTGCGCTCGGCGGGAACGCCATGAGTAGCCCAGCGTGTGTGAGCGATACCCACATGCCCGTTAATACCCGCTTCCGCCACTTTGCTGGCTAGCTCCGCCACACGCCCTTTGGCACGGGCGCGTTGCAACCCATTATTGAGTACCGCCAAGCCTGCCGAATCGTAGCCGCGATACTCCAGGGTGGATAGCCCTGCGAGTAGAAAATCGGTGCTTTCCTTTGCGCTAATCGCGCCAACAATGCCGCACATAGTATTTCCGTTAATTCAGAATGATTTTTTAAAGAACAGCCCTTAGTTAACAACTATATGCATTTGCATAAATGTACCAAGTGCTAATTAAGCTCGTGAAAGAATACCGAGGCCCTTTTCAAGAGGGTAGTATTCCAAATTAAACCCATAATCATCAGCCCAACGCTGACAAATGTCTTTTTCTTCTTGGCGTACGGTGTCATCCATCCACACCTGCGCTCCAGGATTTAACCTTTCAAAAAGCGCAGGCAATGCTGGATAGCGAGCAAACTCACAGGTAGCTCCCGGCGGGCCATCGACAAGCAATAGGTCGATACCTTCTATACCTTTCAATAAGCGCTCGGGATACCAGAAAGGTGGCTTTTCCGCATCAGATGAGCAAAGGTGTTGCTTATTCCAAGCTTCTAGCTCTCCAACACGTAAATCTACCCAAGGTTGCAAATTTTCTGCAATTAGCGTGTCAAGCGTCTGCTTGCCGTAATGACTGCTATGCTCAATGGAAATCAGTTGACCAAAACCATTCTGACGAAGAGCATCAGCCGTCACTAAAGTGGAGGAACCACTACCAAACTCAACCACTACTTTGGGCAGGCTAGCCATGACATGAGTGTGAAGCCTTAGAAGAACATCGGGTGAGGTAGCCCATCCTCTTAATGGTGGCAGCTGACCCTTAATGGAAAGACGCCGCTGTAGCCATGACAGACTCTCAGACTGTGTATATAATCGATTTTGAATTGAAACTAAGTCTTTCGCAATGAGGCTCCTAAGTTGTTTTTGAGAAGAAAAAAGCAGATCAACTTTATTTTCCAAAACTTTGATATCCATTTGCATGCGCCTTTATTATAATCTTAGTAATTATCCAAAAATGCATTACAATGCCAGATTCTATTTTTCAAATAGAAAAAGAAATTATTACAGTAGAATATGAATAAAACACCGACGTCATCCCATCTTCAGTAGCAGCCGAGTTTAGAGTCAGAAGTCACTTTATCGTGTTTTACCACCAATTGTTCGGCATAGGCGGAAGGCCTCAGCCCACCAATACTATTCTTCTGTCTTTCTTCGTTGTACTCTCGATGCCACGCCTCAATGATTACCTGCGCGTAATGTACTCGGCTTCGGAGAAGGTGATTTGATCCATGGCAGCACTGAATCCTATGCAGTTTACGAAAGAAGTATTATCGCTGATGGCAGTGACATTTTCAGAGCTTCCTTATTACTACAAACATTTCAAAGATGTAACAACCTTAGCAACAGAAGGATCGAAAGTTGCAACTATAGCTGATCTGGAAATTTTAGCATTGTACTCATAGCTAACCCACCCTAAATAGCCATCTAATGATCCATTAAAAATTTCTATATCTAACGGCTTCACATTAAACTCAATTGTGCAAAGCTTGCAATCTTCAGAAAAAATGCAAAGGGTACCGCCTTCCTCTTTAACCTTTAACCCAGGCCCAAAATGATATCTAATCTCTTTCTTAGAAAGAATATCAGACTCAATGAAATCATATATATCAACACCAACCATTGGTTTAAAGACCACATCCCTCTCTAAATAAACACCCCCACGTTGAGTTCTACCACCTAAACGGTATGATTTCTGATTAAAATTGACTTGCATAGGTTTTAGTTTTGTTTCATTTAAATCAACATCACCAGGAAAAAAAGATCGATCACTTATACCAAAAGTATTATGCGCTCTATCGCTTTCAATAAAGCTTCGGAAACTATTATTCTCATAAGTATACTTTCCACTATCAGTTATCACTTCAACACCATTCCAATATAAAATAAAGGAAAGATGATCGCAATGGGAGTGAATCTTACTTTTATTAGTTGCGTGGAAAACAAATGCAGAAAAAAGGTCAGCCGATACTTCAGGATGAGTCCTTATTACTTGATATCCAGAAGAACCGTAATCTTTAGATACATATTTCCTAGAAGCTACGAAATCGTATAAATTTGTGTCTAGATCTAGAACAGCACCCCGCCCCTCAGTATCTCCAATAATATAATACTCGCCTTTAGCATTACTGAGCCATTCCTTAACTGATGAAGCTTTGTTAGAAATAGCTTTAATTTCATTCTTTAACTCTGGAAAGAGATGAATTGGTATTTGGGACAATAAACCTAAATTATAACCATGATAAAAAGGTGAGTTTTCAACATTAATACAATTTTCATCAAAAATAGATGAAATTAATTCAGCTAAACTCTTATTGCAATATTCGTAATAAGAAGCTCGATTACAACTCGTTGCCAGCAGCAGACTCTTTAAACCTATAAGTTGATATATAGCATGATTGCCATGCCCTAAATTTCTTGGATTTACTAAATTCTGAACATGCTCACTAGCGATTTTTCTAAAAAAAACTACGTCTGCATCACTAAGAGGATATAACTGAGAAAGGTTTATCAACAATGATATATGCATAGCCCTAATACCAACAGCCATGTCATACCAATAGAAATTTGATTTTTGAGTGTAAATAGAATTATGCCAGGATTTTAAATAAACAACTACTTCTTCTATATATTTCTGATCTTCAGTTTCAAAAAACCTACCCCAAATAGGAGATAAAAACCGTAGTGTATGTAACTCAAATTCTCCATTCCTATCTGCATGTTTCCATGACATGCCAGGATGAATTTTTATCTTAGGAAGATCTTTTCTTAATGTAAAACCGTCATTTAATGTCTCGTACCCACCTGACAAGATTTTAGAATACTGAACCTTTAATTGAGCAAGTCTTTTTTCTCTATCTTTAGCTACAACACCTCCTTTGCTTAAGCTTACCACATCATTATTTTTTTCATAAACAATAACACTATAATCATCTTTGTCATCAATTTCAAAACAAGCGCTTGAATCAACACTATATCCAGTAGACGCGCACACGCTTTCATTCTTAACTAAACAGAAGCAATAAAAACTATCCTTATTAATAGGAACTGCTGTAATTTGTAAGGCGCTTTTTTTTAACGAACAATGAAAAAAAGATCTCTTCTTCTGATTCAGTTTCTGAACTATTTCATATTCTCCAACTTCCCTCCATTGAATAGAGCCATCTAAATACTTAATAAAAATAACATATGAAATACCAACGAAGCTTAGCGGAATATCGAATAAAAATGCCTTTGACTCTCTATATGCATACTTTTCAACCACCTCACCGTTTACCTTGTAGTATAAAGCCGCACTTGATGAAAATGCATCATCAGCCAAAACTTCAATCTTATTATCGACAATTGCGATATCAAATCCTAATTTTTTATTTGTTTTTTGAATTTTCTCTTTTCCTGAAAAATAGATATAGCTATCTAAATGAAGCTCAACTTTCCGGCTATCATTTCGTAGATAACTGGATAAAGTTTTGATAATTAGATCTTTTGGAGGCACCGCATGACCAGCCCCCCAACACCCTTGGAAAAAATATTTATTATTAAATACATAAAATCCATTCCCCCTATAATTATCTAAAAAACACTCAACCAAAGGCAATGCATGGTTATCTAAATGCCAATCTAAGGAATTTTGCAAATATAGAAATGGTTTTTTATTTTCCATCACACCGGAATTAATTAAGCTCGAAGACACGCGTTCGTTATCGAGCAATCGCTCAAACTCTTCGTTAGAAGGATCATTAACATTATAAGCAACCTTAGAATAATATTTCCAAAACCTAGGGTAGTACTTATGTATTACAGTTTGACAATTCCAAACATATGCTTTGGCAATGGCTTCACTTTTTTGCAGAAAAGAAAGACTAGCAAAACCTCCCCCACTACCACCAAAAGAGCAAAATCGCACATTAGCAACCTTTGCTATATGTTGTATAAGAGACAGTAGTTGCACTTGGAAATTGCTACCACTAACTCCTAAATACCAACCAATATAAATATTGTCATCTAAATAAGTTATTGGATCATTCACCGCAACAAGACCTACCCCAACCTCATCAGCAACATTAACCCCTGTGAAATTAGGAATATATTTTTCTTTGCGTGCTCGCTCACTCAGTGCGCCATTAAACGATAACAAATATAGACCATCAACTTTTGACCCGTTCAAAACCAATATATCAATAGGTAACGCATCGGTTTTAATATGATACAAAGCATCCTCAACTTCATTCAGTTGATGGAAATCTATAAAATCAATCTCTATACACTTAACCTTGTAGCGTTGTGATGCTTTTTTAGCTAACAAACTGTATTCATTACCCACAACATACCTCTTGTGATATTTAAATAATTGATATTAACTGTTGTGAAATTCTCATTAAACCAAACTTATGGAACTGAAACTCTCGTTTCTTGCTATTATTTTTAACCGAATGAGCCATATCTAGGACATCATCAAGAGGAATGATTCCATCGTAAATATCGCTACTTCCATCCCAATTAAATAGTATGGGCTCACACCCAGCCGCCGCCCCCTCAGCCACAGCCAAATGGAAACTTTCATGGTCACTAACGGATAAAATATAATCAATACCAGAATACCACTCCGGCATGTCGTTACCCTGGGGGTCAAAATGTACTGCCCCCATCAAGTCAGGATCGCTCTCCAAACGTTGGTACTGTGATTCATACCATGCCATTTCCTCTGGTCGGTTTTTCATCCAGGGGTAATCTTCTGGGCGCTTACCTTTCACCCGTAATGTATACCCTTTGTCTTCCTTGCGTAGCTCTTTCAGAATATCGAGCGCACGATCGAAGCGCTTACTCTGAGGCACAATACCGACAATGCCTAACACTTTGCCATTGGTTGGCTTACGCGGTACGGCTTGAAGCGCCTCGACATCGACACCGTTGTAGATCACAACGCCGTTCTTCTCTAGCACAGGGTTTCGATTGATCGCCTGCCTAAGCATATGCGGACCAACGAAGATCACTGTATCAAACATGTCAAAAGGCACTTTGTCGAAAAGCGGGCTTCTCAATTCTTGAGCATGCAAGCGGCCGACGAGTTTTTGGCCTTCGCGCTTATGCTTTCCGTACCAAATGGCATTCCCCATCATCCATTCGCAGAAAACAGTATCCGCTTGTCTCACTAAGCGTTTACTAGCTGTTTCATTATGCTGATTGTGGCCATTCCAGAAGTCCAGCAACAGACGCATGCCAGCCTGTGTGAAATAGGGATAGAATGGTTTAATGAATTTTAGGTCATGACCTGCAATAACGATTGTTTTCGTAGGTGCTACGTTCGGTGCTTGAGCAAATTGTTTCGGAGGTTTTCGTAATGCGAGAGTTTCTTTTTGGCGACTAGATGCGATGAGTTGCTCAATACTTTGTGATTCATTGGCACGAATAAGCTGAAAATCGCTTTCTACCGTATCACTCACGAACGCGACACCTGCCCACTCTCCTTGAGCTAGTGCATCCGCTCTATCTAGCACGCTTCGTGCATAAGGTGAGTAGACAGTTGTCCACGCTAAATCTTCAATATCCTCTGGTTCGGCATTTTCTAATGCATCCACATGGGTACATAGCCAATACTCATTAGCCTTTATTTCTACCTGATGTGCGTCTATGCACTCAACACCCCCTGCCTGCAGCTGCGCTTTTGCACCTTCACTCCAGGTAGTTGCGGCGACTCTGGCTGGCAACACGGTTTGGTTCAAGATACTTTGCGCAGCAACCTGAGTGATCGTTTCACTATAGAGGCGAATTTCGGGCAACTCAGGAGCTAAAACACGCATTCCTGCTGTGCGTAACATTTGGGTAAGGCGTGTTTGAGTCGTGTGTGCCCGCATTACCGCTCTTGCGCCCTTCAAAGCTACACGCCAACGGTACGCGTCATGGTGCATCAGATTTTCAAGCGCCTGAGCAGCTTCGCTTTCCTGCCGTACCACATGCCCTGCTGCTTCCAGGTAGCGGTTCATGCCCAATGCAGGCCCTGAAATAATGGGCGCACCGCAAGCCGCTGCTTCGGTTACTCGTCTTGAGAACATCGTAGGAGAATCAAGCACCGAGTTAACATTGATTTGTACAGGGTGCGCCTTATACGCCTCAATCATTTCCTCGTAGCTTAGGCTGCCTGCCACATAGCTACCTAGCCCACCTGGGTATTTATAGGGTGACTCTGGGTCATCGTGCTGCCGGTCATAGATAGTCAGCCCTAAGGGGGCTGCTGCGCTCATGATCTTGTCCATATACTCTGTGCGCTCTGGGTAGCGCTTGCCGTAGTACGTACCGCCGTAGGCAGCAGTGTGCTGCCAGGAGCGCTTAGAGGGCAGCAAGTTATGGATCTTCGGTGACGCGTAGAAAGGGCAACTACTAACACTTTGTGTCAATGCCCCTGGGGTTGCTAAATAAGGGATGATCCTTCTTGAATCTGTGGTGAACACATGATCACAAAGCGCTGCCGTCTTACGGAAGCGATCAAAGTGAACAGGGTCTTCTTTATTCCAGAATAGCGAAGGAATGCCTTTTTCACGGCAGTGCGCTAATAATGCACTGAGTGGAGCAAATTCTTCGTCACTGTAATAGCCCACCTTGCGGTGCCAAGCCCAATCATTGCCTTTCCATGCTGACTCTACGAACATTACATCGATAGGTTGATCGGCTATTTCCTGCTGCCAATTCTCTGGTGAGAGTTTGACCACTTTCACACCGCTGGCCAGTGTATCGGTTGTAAACTGGTCTGCAATCAAGCCTAGCGTAATTTGATCTAACGTTTTCGCTGGCTGTTGGACGCTAGCCGCTGGTGTCTGCCACAAACGCTGTAAGGCATGGTGATAGTTTTGCGTGACATACTGCCAAGTGCGCTCTTGCTCAATCCAGCGCCGCGCCGCGCCGCCCAGTTTTTCACGTAATTCAGGCTGTTGAATAAGCGTGCTGAGGGTTTCTGTCAGGCTGTCCACACTATCTTTTTGGAATAGCAGAGCACGCTCATTATTGCCTGCCATGGTGAGATGTGGAGATACATCCGAAAGAACCACCGCTTTACCCATGGCCATGGCTTCCAGCGGCTTCAGAGCAGAGACCATTTCCGTAACTGCCGATGAAAGCCTGGGAACCGGCATAATGTCCATACAAGATAGGTAGCGCGGCACTTCATCAAACGAAATTCGCCCAGTAAATCGACACTGCTCTTCAATACCTAGTGCCTTAGCTTTTGCCTTGACGGTGTCGATCATTTTACCGTCACCCACTAACACAAATACAAATTCTTGTTTTTGTTGTTTAAGCTTAGCCATCACCTCAAGCAGCAATTCTAGGCCTTCATAAGCCACAGCGCTGCCAGCGTAGCCAATCACAGGCACATTAGAGGGTAGCTTTAGCGCTTCAGCAATGGTGCTATCGCGTTTTGCGGGAGTAAAGGTATCAGCGTTGACCGCGTTAGGAATAACTACAATGTTTTCTTTGGAAACTCCCCAACTAACAAGCTCAGTCGACAGCTCATCCGTCAGCGTGATGACCAAATCAGCCTCACGAGCCGCCTGCTGCTCTAGCTCTCGCATGAGGTAGAAGCGTTCTGAATTCGCCCATTCAGGCTGTGTAGATGCCTGTGTGACTTCCCACAAGCCACGTACTTCATAAACGAAGGGCAGACCCAATCGACGAGCTGCCATCAACGCTGGCAAAGCTGTTATGTGGTTCGAGGCGGCAATAATGACTTCAGCACCGCTGGTTTGGGCTTCACGAACGTAGTGGTCTGCCGCTTCTGCTAAATAGTAATCCAGTGGCGTTTTACTTAAATCCCAGCCAGCTACAGCGGCATACGTAACACCATCCACTTGTGCTTCGTGATAGCCTTTTGTTAAGCCTTTTGCGCCAGCATCCCAAGGGAAACCTGGGCGCGTAGTGGCGCGTACTTTCCAACCAGCTTGCTGAAGCCCAACAGCGATGCCATGCGAACGTGTTGAATAGCCATTAGTAGCGTGAGGCACCGATTGGTGCAAACAATAGAGCGCGTGAAAACGCTGAGTCATTAACCCTGGGTTTGGCTGCTTAGGAGGAAGCGGCCAGCCACCTTTTAAGCGCTCTAGCCCTTCGATAAAGCTTAAGAAATCACGCTGTGCTTTATCCAACTTACTGCCGTTGTCACACAGCAGCCGGATTGATTGAATAACACTGCTGATCTCGCCATGCTTGTAAAACTGCTGACTAGCCGCAGAGAAGCTACTGGCAGTTGCAAATGATTTTTTTTGTGTTGCATAGAGCGCATTGGGGGAGGCTTTTTGCTGATTGACCGCACTGCCCTTAAAGATCGACACCATACTTTTTACACTATGTGCCAGTGTGATGCTTTCTAAATCACCAAGGTCAGTTTTAGTGCTTTTATTTAGACTTTCTTTAATACTTTTCGATAAACTTTCAGCACCTTCAAACACAACATATGACACATTGTCATGAGCAGGAACGACGGCTCTTAACGCAGGCAAATCACTCATTAACAGCTGTTTGCCGTGGGAAAGTGCTTCTACCGCTTTCATCGGCGGCACTAACTCGCAAACGCGAAGCGGTTTACGCGGAATGACGACTAAATCGATCAATGCATAGTAGTTAGCTACTTCCTCGTGAGGCACTCGCCCCGTCTGAATGAGCCAAGGTTGCTTTATGTTTGCCTTATTGGCTTTGTGCGACTGAGTAATCGGCTGATGGTCACCCACTAAAAGCAGCTTGATTTTTTGCCCCTGCTGCACCAATGCCTCACAGGCTGCTATCAAGGTATCCAAGCCTTCATAAACACTGTGGCTACCAATGTAGCCCACTACTTTGTCACCTTCCTGAATTCCCAACCGCTTCTTAAGTGCAGGGTCGGCAGGAGCACTTTTCGGTAGCTCGCTAACGCCATTGGGTACTAGCTGAATGCTTTCGCGCTTGACGCCACGCTTCACCAGCTCTTCCTGCATAGGGGCATTTAACGTGAAAGTGGTTAACCCCTGCTTTGCTACAAAGGTATCGCGCTCTGCTTCAATTTGGCAGGTTTTGCTACTTTCAAAAGCGGGATCTTGCGCAGCGCGTGATAGCTCCCAGAAACCACGTACTTCATTATAAAACGGCAAACCTAGGCGCTTAGCCGCCACCCATGCGGGTAAGCCTACTATCCAATTCGAGGCAGCTAGCACCACCTCTGGGCGGTAAACGCTGAACAGCGTCATGAATTGCTGAACGCTCGCTTCTAAATGTTCGCGCTCATTGGACGGCACAACATCGTTAGGCCAACGGCTATGAATATAACGCACCCCCTGCAGGGTCACTTCAGGAGGGGTAGGTTGGATATTTTGCTTTAACTCCCACGGTCTACCCGGCCGAACAAAACATAGAGTTTCAAAGCCATGTTGATTAAGGGCTTTAGCCACACCTTGTGTGCGAATCGCATAGCCGTTGCTCGCATAACTTTGACCATGACTAACCACATAAGCCACACGGCCTTTGATAGGCATTGAAAGTGCATGGCTGGTTTGATTCGCTAAATGTGTGGCGTGTTGAAGAAGCTCGTCCATGGGTTTCCGTGAGAGATAAATGGTGAATGGTGAATGGTGAGTGGAGGTTTGGGCTGCGGAACGCCTTGCCATTACCACTCACCTGGTTTAACGATAATTGGGTGGATATTTAACCCAGCAGGCCCACGGCGTCGATGACGGTTTCCTTACCGCTCACGGCCTTCTTATGAACAATAAACGGCTTATGCTTCACTAGCACACATACCACATCGGCTTGTGCCATGGCTTCATCGAATGTCGCCAGTGTTACGTTATCCCCTTCTAGGCCTTTGGGCAGTGTTTCAATATTGGGTTCCACCACTTGCAGTTTGCAGCCCAACTTGCCAATTTCTTTGGCAATACCCAGGGCGGGGCTTTCACGCAGGTCATCAATATCCGGTTTAAAGGCAACCCCCAAGCAAGCCACGGTCAAATCGCTACGCTTGGCATCCGGGTGCTGCTGGTGGTAGTACTCCAGCGCTTCTTTCACACGGCCTAGCACCCACTGCGGTTTGGCATCGTTCACTTCGCGCGCTGCGCGAATGATTTTGGCCTGTTCTGGGCAAGCATCTACGATAAACCAAGGGTCTACAGCGATACAGTGACCGCCTACCCCCGCACCGGGGGTCAAGATATTTACTCGTGGGTGACGGTTTGCTAAAGCAATCAGTTCCCACACGTTGATATCTAGCTCGTGGCAGATGGTGGAAAGCTCATTTGCGAAAGCAATATTGACATCGCGGAAGCTATTTTCGGTTAGCTTGGCCATCTCGGCAGTGCGAGCAGTGGTAGCAACACACTCACCTTCCACCACGATTTGATAGAGCGCGCAGGCAGCTTCTGCACATTTCGGGGTCATACCACCAATAACGCGGTCGTTCTCAACCAGCTCGCGAATGACATGGCCCGGTAATACACGCTCAGGGCAGTGGGCAATACGAATATCGGATGCTTCACCGTGGGTTTGCGGGAAGGTTAGATCTGGCCGTGCTTCTGCCAGCCACTCTGCCATCTGCTCGGTGGCACCTACGGGGCTCGTGGATTCTAGAACCACCAAGTTGCCCGGCTGTAATACCGCTGCCACGGATTTGGCTGCTGCTTCAATATAGCTTAAATCTGCCTTGTGGTTCTGGCCGTTTTCATCCGTATGGAACGGTGTGGGTACGGCTACCAAAAAGGCATCAGCAGGTTCAGGGGTAGTGGTTGCGCGTAGGTAGCCCTGCTTCACCGCAGCGTTCACTACAATATCCAGCTCAGGCTCTACAATGTGAATGTCGCCCTTGTTAATGGTATCTACAGCGTGCTGGTTGACATCGACACCAATCACTTTCTTCTTCCGTGAAGCAAAGACTGCGGCTGTCGGCAGGCCAATGTAGCCCAGGCCAATCATAGAGATGGTTTCAAATTTCATGTGTTTATCCGTGAGTAGTGGTTGGTGAATGGTAAATGGTGAGTCGTGAATAGTTAGTGACGAGTATTGGATACTCGCCTATTACTTCCACTCACTTAACACGTTGCGAATACGTTCGCAGGCGGTGCCATCGCCGTAGGGGTTATGGGCATAACTCATGGCGTTGTAAGCTGCTTCATCTGTTAGCAGGCGGGTTAGTTCCTCAGTGATGGTAGAAGCATTGGTGCCCACCAGCTTTACGGTTCCAGCGGAAACTGCTTCTGGGCGTTCGGTAGTATCGCGCATTACCAGCACGGGCTTACCTAAAGATGGCGCCTCTTCTTGAATACCACCGGAATCCGTCAGAATGATGTGGGCGCGATTCATCAAGTAGACAAACGGTAGGTAGTCTTGAGGTTCGATAAGGTGGACGTTATCAATACCTGCCAATAACCGATTCACTGGCTCGCGTACATTCGGGTTTAAGTGAACCGGGTAGAGAATCTGCGTATCGGGGTGTGCTTTGGCGGTATCTACCAGTGCTTGGCAAATACGCTCAAAACCGCCGCCAAAGCTTTCACGGCGGTGGCCAGTGACCAGTATTAAGCGTTTGTCTGCCTGCAACATGGGAAAGCGTGCGGCCTGCTCTTGCGCCAATGCCTGGTTCGTATCCAGCTTGTGGGCAACATCCAATAGTGCGTCGATCACTGTATTGCCTGTTACGTGAATATCCGCTGGTGCGATGCCTTCGTTCAACAGGTTATGTTGAGAGGTTTCGGTGGGTGCAAAGTGCAGTTTTGCTAATGCCCCAGTGAGTTTACGGTTCCCCTCTTCCGGCCAAGGCGAGTATAGGTTACCGGTACGCAGACCTGCTTCTACGTGACCAACAGGAATTTGCTGGTAGTAAGCCGCCAGGGTGGTGGCAAAGGTGGTCGCGGTGTCGCCATGCACCAGCACGATATCTGGCTTAAACTCTTCAAAAACACCCTTGAGACCTTGCAGAATCCCGCAGGTGACATCGTTGAGGTCTTGGCCCGGTTTCATGATGTTCAGGTCAAAATCGGGTACTAGCTCGAATAAAGACAACACCTGATCCAACATTTCTCGGTGCTGTGCCGTCACGCATACTTTAGCGTCAAAACGCTCATCGGCAGCTAATTGAAGTGCCAGCGGTGCCATTTTAATCGCTTCGGGGCGAGTGCCAAATACGGTTAATACTTTCATTCTGTTACCTTAGCTGTTAATCAACGCTCTAATCGTTGGTACTCAAGTTCTTGGCAACGCTGGTAATAGTGCTCAAGAAGTTGCTGAGTTTCCTGTAGCTGGCGCTGTGCCTGATCCGCTTGTCCTGTCATGCTTTCAGGCATCGCGGCGAGCTGCTTTGAACCGCTGCCAGCGTATTTATCACACAGGTAGAGATTGGCTTTAAATAAGTGTGCGCCGTACTGTTTGGCAGCTTTTTGGTAAAGCACTTTGGCGGCGGCATAATTCCCTTGACGAAATGCTTGCATGGCCTGCTTGACCACAAGAGGCTGTGCGCTCATAGGTTATCCTTTTCCTCATTTTCGGTCTGCACTTTGGAGGGTTGAAGCATTTGGGTAATATGTTTTCCTAATGCGTTTGTTGACTGTTGACGCTGCTCGCTTTGAATCGTAAACCCTTGCGTCATTTTCTGGGATATTTGATCGACTGATTCTCTTAGCAACTTTATTTGCGCCATTTGCTGCCGCGTTTGCGCCAGTTCTTCTTTAGTTGCTTTTAATTCGTCTTCCA
The DNA here is from genome assembly GCA_030597965.1 of Cellvibrionaceae bacterium. Classification (GTDB taxonomy): domain Bacteria; phylum Pseudomonadota; class Gammaproteobacteria; order Pseudomonadales; family Cellvibrionaceae; genus JAUVQU01. The sequence goes on along the minus strand of JAUVQU010000014.1, from coordinate 7,573 downwards.
TAACAACCAGTTGCTTTTCATACTCCAGCGCCTGTTTCTTACGATTCATGAACCAATGATGGGTATTTCCAAGCTTCTCTTTTACCTGCTCAAACTCGGCTTTTACTTGAGCAAGCTCTGCTTTAACGGCAGAGGATCCGCTGTTAAGATCCCTAACACACAGCCAACGCTCAATGCCCGGATGACGCTCACTCTCACGGCTAATTAGGCGAAAACCTGCTTGCTTCAAAGCAGGTTCCCATTCAGCTGCAGTTATAGCTTTGGGTACTGATTCTTGAGTACTTACACGCAACCTAAGTACGTCTACTTTATCAAACTCAGCGACCTGATTAGTTAACAAGCTTGCTTCACAAAAATAGTTAATAAAGAGCCACTGCCCTGAGCTTCGCCAGTGTGTACTTGCCCACTCAGTCAAACTGACAGGTTCACATGGCTGGCTCTCTTTTTCTGTGATGTTCGGCCATAGAGGGGTAAGTGTTATAGGTGCCAGCAAGCCGCTTTCGGTGGAGTTGCTGGCTAAATAAAACGTATCAGCTTTATCCACCCCAGCATCCATCACCACATTGTGCAACTTCCATTGCGGCTGCGCTGCCTGCCACTTAGCGCTTAATTGATTAAATAGCTGCTGGCTAGCCTCTACCAAGCTCACGTTTTCTATAGCGTGCTCAGCTGCCCAGTTGAGTACTTCGCTATAGCCACTACCTGCCCCTAACAGCGTTAATTGTGGCAATGGTTTTATGCTGTGGAGGGCACTTAACCATTGCACCAGCATCAGCGTATGTTGGCCAAGCGCAGGCTGTGAAGAGTTGGTTTGAATGGAATTAGGCGCATCCGTCATAGAGTGCTCGCTAAGGTATTGGTGTTATTGGCAAGATGGTATAGATGGTTAACGCTGACGTTCTTTACGGAAGGCCTTAGTTTCTTGGCTTAATGCCATCGGCAGCTTCAACCACCCCATAGGGGAACCTGCATTATCCATAATCACTTGTCCCAAGCGATAAGAAAGGTGCCGCTTCACCTGTTCTGCTTTGTGAGCATCTGCATACTGAGAAATAGGTGGCAATTTTTCATTTTTGCGGGCCTTTATATCTTTCTGATAAGCAGCATATTCGCGCTTTAGCGCCAGGGGTAGACAGACAAAGTCTTTTACACTGTGGCTATTCACCACCACTGCGCCTAACCGATAGGTGAGTTGGCGCTTGATACGCTGATCGGCACCGTAATAAGGTCCACCTTCTGAAATGGCTGCGGCTTTTGTTCCACCTTGGCTGTACAGCTTTTCTAACTCTTCCTGAACTATATGCAACTGTTCTAGCAGCATGCTGTTTTCTTGCTGTAGCTCAGTAGTATCGACAGCAGCAACGGCTGGAGTAGGAGGTGCTTTTTTCAATTCCTCGTTTTCGCGATTTAAAGTAGCGTTCTTAGCGCTTTCTTTTTCCAGTGCCTGCTGCAATTTCGTTAGCGTATTCAGCAATGCAACTCGCTGTTGCCTAAAGTGTTGCCAAGCATCCCTACTGTCAATTTCACCATCAATTTCATCTGGCTGAGTGGCACTCGCCTGTAACTCTTCAAAGAGGGAAAGTGCTGGATGCTTTTCCACCATCTGCTTGCTTAGAAGGCGCGCTAGTGGTTCTGCTTCTATATATGCAGCCTCTGCCTGTCCACAGCCTTCCAGAGAGCTCAGTACAGCCGTTAACGGGCTGGCCTTAGCGGCTGCAACGTCATCTTCTGTTGGTTTAGCTAAAAGCCCTGGTAACGCTTTGAGGACTTCCTGTGGCTTGCTAAGGAGTTGCTGAGTGTGAACCAGAAAGCTTCGCTCAGGGTGGCGCAGGTAAAAAGCTAACAATGCACCATGGTAGGCCGCCCAGTTATTGAGTACCTCGGTTGGTGAGACATTTTCATTGCGAGCTAATGCATTTTGTAAAGCAGTGGCAGGATGCTGGTACACCAACAGAAAAGCTGTTTGTTCATCTACCTTATGCCACATATTCAGCAGGGGTAGTGTGTTATGTGAGGCCCAGCCCCATACGCCCTTCTGCTCTATATTTCCTAACAACAAATCCAGAGCCAGCTCTTGCCATACAGCACTGGGCGTTAACTGGCATAACTCTGCCTCGACTTGAGCCTGCTCAACATTAATGGCGTTATGGGCTTTAAAAAGTGAGGCTTCAATATCGTGAACAGTCATGCCTTCCCTTCTGGAAGGGACTGCCTCTGCCATACCATATTTTTTTAGCAGTGCTTCTACGTCCATGTAATCCGAAGATGGATGGCCGACAATGGCAATTCTATTCACTGACACATTCCTCTATACCTTGGTATTTATGCAATTTAGATAGCAACGATGAATTTATTTTTTATCCACATCATTGTGGTAAGACTCTATCGCTTCATTAATGTTATCAAACCAAAGCGCTTGCCCGTCCTTGATATAAACGCCTACTTGACATAGCTCTTTGAGAATCCCCTCAGAGTGAGAAACAATAATCAGCGACGATTGCCCAACTTTCGATTTAAAAAGGTTTTGCGCTTTTGCTTTAAACGCTCGATCCCCTACCGCCGTAGCTTCATCTGAAATATAAACATCGAAATCAAACGCTAGTGAGAGGCCAAACGAGAGCCTTGAACGCATACCTGATGAATACGTGCGTACTGGTTCATTAAACGCTTCACCGATCTCTGCAAAATCTTGCACAAACGCTATTACCCGTTTTACCTCTTCGGGGCCACAGCCTTGTGTTCGCGCTACAAATTTGACGTTTTGGCGGCCTGTCATATTGTTTTGCATGCCGCCTGCTAGCCCTACTGGCCAAGAGACCCGGCTGTGACGTATTACCTCGCCACGCTCTGGTGTATCCATTCCTGCAATAAGGCGCAGCAGTGTTGATTTACCGGCACCGTTACGGCCAATCAGGCCTACGCTCACCCCGGTAGGTATGGTGAGGTTGATGTCTTTGAGCACCCAGTCGCTACCATGGTGGTTGTGGTAGCGCTTGTAGAGGTTCTTTATTTCAATCATTTGGTATTTGGTTGCCGATGGTGTTCTGTGGTGGCGCTTCAGCCTTCGATGGCGTGATCGGGGCGGCTAACGCCGCCCTCCGCGGGTGCCTCTTTCGCTCGTTGCTCTCGCTCTTTCGTTACGCCGCGCTACGGGGTTGGTGCCGTCATTCGGGTGTTGCCGCGAAAAGGAGTGGTTGCCGCCATTTGAGGTGTTGCCACGATTGATGGTTATGTGGCGAAACGGGACTGGTGCTACTCACCATTCACTACTTTCACCACCTTTCCTTTACGGGTGTACATCGCTTCCAGCTCACGTTTGAGCGCGCTGCGCGCGGTTTGTTCGCCGTGTACTAAATGGATGGTATGGGGCCAGCGGCGCATGCGTTTGACGAAGTTGAGCAGCCCTTTTTGGTCAGCGTGGGCGGAGTAGCCGCTGATGGAGGTGACGCCTGCTTTGATATCAATCCGCTGGCCGTCTATTTTTACCCAACCGCCTTGGGGGCCGTATTGCTGTATGGCGCGGCCTGGGGTGCCTGTGCCTTGGTAGCCTACGAACAGTACTTGGTGGCGTTCATCGCCTAGCATGGCTTTTAGGTAGTTCATGATGCGCCCGCCTGCGCACATGCCGCTGGCGGCGATCACCACGGCGGGGCGGCCTGTGTTGGCTAAATACGCTACCGTTTGCTCGTGGGCTTCGTGGCTTTCTACGGTGTAGAGGTTATCAAAGTTGAGCGGGTGACGGCCGCTGCGTAGGCGGCGTTGGGCTTCTTTGTCCCAGTAGGGTTTTAGCTGGCGGTATACCTGGGTAAATCGGGCGGCGAGCGGTGAATCGACGATGATTTCTAACGCTTGCCACTGGCTTTTGGGTAAACCGCGTTTGGCGTTGCGCTCGGCTTCATAAATGATGCCTTCCAGCTCGTAGAGTAGCTCTTGGGTGCGGCCTATGCTGAACGCGGGCACCATCACCGTGCCACCGTTTGTGAGCGCTTGCTCGATGGCGTTTTTCAGCGTGGCGCGGCGCTGGCGGCGGTCGGGGTGGTTTCGGTCGCCGTAAGTGCTTTCGAGTACTAGCTGTTCACAGCCGTAAGGGGATTTAGGTGCGGGGAGTAGCGGTGCGTAGGGGGCACCTAAATCGCCGCTGAATATCACCCGCTCCTTTTCACCATTGGGGTATTGGTGCGCTACTTCTACGTAGCTGGAACCGAGAATGTGCCCTGCCCGCTTGAGCTTTACCCGTGTGGTGATGCTGCCTTCTTCGGATTTTCCGACCACGGTGTGCCATTTGCCGTAGGGCACGCTGACGATTTGGCTTTCTAGCTGTTGCTGGAAACGCTCTATGAGCTGGGCATTGCGGGTAAAGCCGATTTTTAGGGCGTCTTCAATCACCAGGGGCAACAGTTTGGCCGAAGGAATGGAGCAGATGATTGGCCCTTTGAACCCAGCAGCCAGTAGGTAAGGCAAGCGGCCTACGTGGTCGATGTGTACGTGGGTGATGACCAGCGCTTTGACGGTGCTGATGTCGAATTCGATTTGTAGCTGCTGGAAAGCATCTTCTTTTGCGTCTTCTCCTTGGAATAGCCCGCAGTCGATCAGCAGTGAGTGTTCGCTATCGAGGGTGAGCTGGTGGCAGCTTCCAGTGACGCCTTTGGCTCCGCCGTGGTGGGTGATGTTGAGCATTGAATTCCTTTTCGTGCTTTTTTCAGCGTGCTTTCTTTAGGCGATGAGGCGTTTTGGCGTGTGGTGGCGTTATCGGGGCGGCTAGCGCCGCCTCCGCGGGTGCCTCTTTCGCTCGTTGTTCTCGCTCTTTCGTTACGCCGCGCTACGGGGTGGCGGCTTCCTTCACCACTCACCACTCACTACTCACCATTAACAACTCACCACTCACCCACCATCCTAATCGCGGTGGTCTTTGACGATCATGATGAGCATGCTGAGGATGAACGCTAGGAAGATGGTGATGATGGCGAAGACGCTGCTGTTGTAGAGGCGGTTGGGCTCTGTGGGGTATTCCGGCATGAGCGGGCTTTGTAGCACGCTGACCTGCTTGAGCTGGCGGGCGGCTTCTAAGCGGGTGTTTTCCAGAGCGGCCAGGGCGCTGGAGTAGGTCTCTTGGGCGAACTGGGCTTGCAGCTCTAGGGTTTCATATTCTGCCGACACCCGGTTGAGCGAGTTACCGGTGGCCTGCGCTAGGCGGTCGCGCTGCTCGGTGATTTGGTCGCGTAGTGCTGCAATGCTGCGCTCTACTTGGCGCAATTCGGCAGACTGGGAGCTTTGGAAGCTGGCCAGGGCGTTACGCTGGGCTTGTAAGCGGGCTAAATCGCCTTCTAACGTGGCCACGACTTGGTTGATGCTCTCTACCGTGGCGGTGGGCGATACCAGGCCGTATTCGTTCTGGAATTCGAGCAGTTGGGCGCGGGTTTCTTCAAAGCGCTCTTCTAGCCGCACCATTTGCCGTTCCAAGAAATGCACTTGCTCATCGGCTAGTCGGTGGCCCATTTCGTTCATGTGGTTTTCGCCGGCCTCTAGCAGCAGCGATGCCATGTCGTGGGCGAATTCCGGGGTGTAGCCCTGCACACGAATGTTCAACACCCCTGCGTACTCGTCTAGCTCTACTTCTACCCGGCGCAGGTAGTACTCGTGCAAGTCTTCGATAGGAACGTTGGGGTCGCGCAGCTTCGCAAAGAAATCACCGTGTTCGCTGTAGTGCTGGCGAATACCGAGCTGCTCGTCTAGTAGGCGCAGCATATCCACCGAGAGTAAGTGCTCACGCAATAGCAATAGGTCAGCGGTGTTACCTGACCCGCCCCCCATTAAGGACGACAGGCTAAATTCTGGTGTGGCGACCTGGGGGCTTTCTAACACCACGGTAGCGCGCGAGACATAGCGCTCCTCTGCCCACACAAACCAATAAAAACTAACGAGCACGATAGCGATAAAGGCAAATGCCCACTGTGGCGACTGCTTGATAAAACGAGTAAATGATACGTGCATGGGTTATTTAGCCTTTAACCGATCAACAAAACGAAGGTGCATCAGTAGCCCTAGCGCATTCAGAGTCAATGTCACCAACCAAAAATAAAGCATGCTAGTGCCATGGATCACTTGGTAATTTTCGAAAAAACCAAGCCGCAAGTTTTCAAGCGCATGCGGAACGGGGTTAAACATTAAATACTCTAGCAACCAGTGCGGTAATTGATTAAGCGGAAAAATTGCCCCCGAGATAATCATTAACGGTAGAGATAGCATTCGAACAACTTTACCGACTTCAGGCACCAGGGTTGCTGAAACTGATGTCACTAGACCCAAACCTACACCGAGACACCAAAGGGACAGCCAAGCAGCCATCGCTCTAATGGCGTTATCGGGGTACATATCAAGCCCCAGCATTAACCCCCCACCAATAAAGATAAGGAATATAAAACTCCGTAGTGCACCTTCAAGAAAGTTGCGCACTAATACTGGGTCTATAGGCTGTACTTGGCGATAAGCAAACAATGCACTGTTAGCATCGATAGCCCCCATACCGCGAATCATGCCTTCACGAGCCAAAAAGAAGCCCATCATTCCTACAATCATCCATGGGATGAACGGCGCGTTTGCAATTAGATTATCGCCACTTACGAAACTGCGAATCCCCACCATGATGGCCACAAGCGCAAAGGGTTCGAAAATCATCCAGAACCAACCCATGCGGTCACCCATCGTGCGGGAAAGCGCTTCCCGCATGAACATGGCGTACCACACGCTGCGGGTGACTTGCCAAGAGGAGCGCGCCCCTTTCGGGGCGCTGTGTGTGTTATTCATGATGCCGTTTCTTTTGAAAAGAGCGTGATGAAATCAGTTGGATGGCGTTATCGCACTGGTCAGTGATATCGCATTTAGCGGCGGCGTTAGGGCGGCTGGCGCCGCCCTTCGGGCCGGGCCGCCGCTGCGGTGCCTCTTTCGCTCGCTGCTCTCGCTCAGTCGTTACGCCGCGCTACGAGATACTGCCTTCACTACTCACCACTTACTATTCACTATTTACCAACCACCCATCACAGATCCACTGCAACGCGGGTAGCGACGGCCACTTGGTAGAGGATTTGCGTGAGCGTGGCGGCTAGCTGCAGGTTGTGGGTGGGGGCTTCGGGCATGACGAGGATTTCATCCCCCGGGCGCAGCGGCGTGTTGCGGGCGTTTTCCACCGCGCCGTTTTGGCGAACCAGCAGGATGTGGTCGTCGTCGGCGCGTTGGGTGAAGCCGCCAGCGCTTTCGATGTAGTCGATCACGCTCATGCCGGGGCGGTATACCGCCGCTTGCGGCACCAGTACTTCACCACTGATGAGGATGGAGTCGCTGATTTCCGGAATGGTGATCACATCGCCATCCTGCAGGCGAATATCCGCAATGCGGTCGTTGTAGGCCACTACCAAGCGGCCACTGGGCTCTAGCTCGCGGGCGCGCTGCACGAAGTTTTGAATCAGCTCGGCTTCTTGGGCACGAATCTGCGCTTCTTCGTTGGTGCTGGATTGGGCGCTGAGATAGGTGGTTTCCAGGCGGCGCAGGCTGTCTTCCATGGATTGCTGTTGCTGCT
>JAUVQU010000227.1 GCA_030597965.1 Cellvibrionaceae bacterium | reverse complement strand
TCGGCGTTTGCGCTGGGTTTAATGTTGTTCATTGTGACCTTGGTGCTGAACTATTTTGCCCTGTACATCGTGAAGAAATATCGAGAGCAGTATGAGTGATTCACAGCAAGACTATTCCCAACTAAATAATTCTGAGCCAAGAAGTAAGTCATCCACGATCGACCTGGTGAATAAAAATTTAGCCAAGCGCTATCGTGCAGAAAAACGCTTCCGCTTTTTAGGCTTGGCTTCAATAGGCTTTGGCTTACTGTGCCTGGTATTTTTATTCACGGATATTATTGGCAAAGGCCACTCGGCGTTCTTCCAAACATATGTTCAGTTGGAAGTAACCTTTGATGCTGACAGGCTTGATATCACCGATCTAACTGATGAAAATCAATTAGCGATGGCAGATTATCAAGGCGTATTAAAGGCGGCCTTGCGTGAGCGTTTCCCCGATATTAAAAGTCGTAAAGACAAGCGTGATCTGTATAAAGTGGTCAGCAGCGGAGGCGGTTTTGAGTTGCGTAAAATGTTGGAAGCCGACGCCAGTTTGTTGGGCTCGACGCAAATGCTTTGGGTGTTGGCGGATGATGACATTGATACTTATGTGAAAAGCCGTGGCGATAATATTGATGATGCGTTTACGGGCCGACTATCCAAAAAGAAACAAGAAGTCGTGGAAGTATTAATTGCGGATGGTGCTGTTGAGAAAAAATTCAACGCTCACTTCTTTGCAGCAGGTGATTCACGCGAGCCCGAATTAGCCGGCATTAAGGGCGCGATTATGGGGTCGTTGTACACCTTACTGGTGACCTTTTCATTGTCTTTTCCTATCGGTATTGCCGCTGCTATATATTTGGAAAAATACGCCAGAAAAAATAAATTCACCGAATTTATAGAAGTTAATATTAACAACCTGGCCGCAGTCCCCTCCATTATTTTTGGTTTATTGGGATTGGCTATTTTTATTAACTTCTTTTCAATGCCGCGCTCCGTTCCTTTGCTGGGTGGTTTGGTGTTGGCCTTAATGACATTGCCGACCATTATTATTTCCAGCCGCGCGGCCATTAAAGCCGTACCGCCTTCGATTGAAGAAGCGGCGATGGGTATTGGGGCCTCTAAAATGCAGGTGATTTTGCATCACGTCTTACCGTTGGCCATGCCAGGCATGCTAACCGGAGCCATTATTGGTATGGCACAGGCGTTGGGTGAAACCGCACCACTACTAATGATTGGCATGGTGGCCTTCATTGTGGATGTGCCGGGAGGCATTACGGATCCATCTACCGTATTGCCCGTACAGATTTTCCTTTGGGCGGATAGTCCAGAGCGCGCTTTTGTTGAGCGTACATCCGCAGCCATTATGGTGCTGTTAGGTTTCCTCATAGTTATGAATACCTTTGCCGTCTGGTTGCGTAAGCGACTTGAACGTCGTTGGTAACAATTACTGTTATTCCCGCAGGCGCGGACTGGGTGCCCTTGGGGTAAATCCAGGTTCCCGCTTTTGCGGTAGTGACAAAAAATTATTTAAAGAAAAGTGAGGCCGAAGTGATAGAGCAGCCGATTTCAGGACCAACCGTAGGACATCCATTGGTGGATAACGCCAAGATGTCGATGCGTGACGTCAATGTTTTTTATGGCGATAAACAGGCCATATTTGGTGTTGATTTAGATATTGCCGAGAACCAGGTGATTGCAATGATCGGACCATCCGGTTGTGGTAAGTCCACGTTTCTACGCAGTTTAAATCGCATGAATGACACCATTGATATTTGTCGTGTAGAAGGCACATTAAAGTTGGATGGCCAGGATATTTACGATCCCAAGCTGGATGTCGTACCACTGCGCGCGCGCGTGGGTATGGTATTTCAAAAGCCGAATCCATTTCCAAAATCTATTTACGACAATGTTGCTTATGGCGCACGTATCCACGGCCTAGTCAGCCGCCGTACAGAACTGGATGAGATCGTTGAAACCAGTTTGCAAAAAGCCGGATTGTGGAACGAAGTAAAAGATCGGTTGGACGAACCGGGTACCGGCCTGTCCGGCGGACAGCAACAGCGTTTGTGTATTGCACGCACTATTGCCGTGAGCCCAGAAGTTATTCTGATGGATGAGCCCTGCTCGGCATTGGACCCAATTGCGACCGCTAAAATTGAAGAATTAATTGCAGAGCTGAGTGAAAATTACACCATCGCGATTGTGACGCACTCGATGCAGCAGGCCGCCCGGGTTTCTCATCGTACGGCCTACTTCCACTTGGGCAAATTGGTTGAAGTGAACGAAACAGAAAAGGTTTTTACAAATCCGGATCATGAATTAACAGAGGCCTACATAACAGGCCGTTTCGGTTAAGGATATTTCTAAAAAATCACTATTTTTAGAAGCATTCTGAGTTCTCGAAATAAGAGAGGAAAGACATGGATAAATTGCATTTCAATGAGCACATCTCCAAGCGTTTTAATGAAGACTTGGAAGACCTAAAAAGCCAGTTATTGGAAATGGGCGGCGTTGTTGAGCAGCAAACCATTAATGCGGTAAAGGCCATTATTGGTGCCGACAGTGACTTGGCTGAAAAAGTGATTGCCGTAGAAGATGATGTCGATAAACGTGAAGTCAATCTGGATGAGCAATGTACGTTGGTGTTGGCGCGCCGTCAGCCAGCCGCTTCAGATCTGCGTATGGTGGTATCGGTTATTAAGATTACCCGTGACCTTGAGCGTATGGGTGACGAGGCACAGAAGATTGCTAAAATGGCCATCCAGCTAACAGAGTCTGGTGCGTCACCGCATGGTTACGTAGAGATACGCCATATAGCGGCTATCGTTCAGCAGATGGTGAATGACACCCTGGATGCTTTCGCGCGCTACGATGTAGCAATGGCGTTGAAGGTTGCCAAACAAGACAAAACGGTAGATCAGGAATACGCCAGTGCCATGCGTGAAATGGCGACGTTTATGATGGAAGACCCGCGCTCTATATCGCGAGTGATGAATGTAATCTGGGCATTACGAGCGCTAGAGCGTATTGGTGATCACGCCATGAACATAGCCGAGCATGTTATTTATCTGGTTGAGGGTTTAGACGTTCGTCATAACACCGCATCGGAAATCGAAGAGCAGCTAGCGAAGAGGTAAGACGCTGGACGCAAGATGTTTAAAGCAGGACGGCAAAAAGCCGCATTCAGTTATTGAATGCGGCTTTTTTTGGTAAAGATTTATTGGTAAAGAATAGTCACTTGGCTTGTGTACTCGCGCCAATTGTAACGACCTTTATTATTGCAAATATTGTTACTGCAAAGCCTGCAATTGTTTTTGTGCTGCGGGAGCCAGGCTGCCGCCTGCTTGTGTGACCTGTTGAAAATAGCCGATAGCGGATTGACGATCACCCTGCTGTAAGTTGATTTCGCCGAGTGCGTAGCTGGCGGTTTGCGTGGGCAGTAATTTCTGGCTGGCGTTTAAATCCTGTTCGGCTCGAGTGTTATTACCTAATTCTTTTTCAGCAAGGCCACGACCCAGTAACGACATGAAATATTCCGGGTTCACACTCACCGCTTTCGAGAAAGATGATTTAGCTTCCGAGTATTTCTTCAGTGCCAATTCAGCCTGCCCCTCACCTACCCAGAATAAAGCCTCTCTGGGTTGTGCTTTTCGGGCAGACGCAAACAGTGTTTCCGCTTCCGAAAACTTCTTTTCGCTTAATGCCTTCATACCATTGGTGTGGGTTTCATAGGCTTTTTCATCGCGCTTAACCTGAGCCATGGCACGTTGGAACTGGCTGCGATTACGAGTACTGCCTGCCAGTTTGGCCGCATGCTGGCGATTTTTGTCTACTCGCTCCTGACTGGGCGGGTGGCTGGCGAAAAGACCGCT
>JAUVQU010000153.1 GCA_030597965.1 Cellvibrionaceae bacterium | reverse complement strand
TGGCTAAAGAACAGTTTGAACGTAATAAACCACACGTAAACGTAGGTACTATTGGCCACGTTGACCACGGTAAAACAACACTGACAGCGGCATTGACTCGCGTATGTGCTGAAGTATGGGGCGGCGAAATGGTTGCCTTTGACGGTATCGATAACGCTCCAGAAGAGCGTGAGCGCGGTATCACTATTGCAACTTCTCACGTTGAATACGATTCACCTGCGCGTCACTATGCGCACGTAGATTGCCCGGGACACGCCGATTACGTTAAGAACATGATCACGGGTGCTGCTCAGATGGACGGCGCTATCTTGGTATGTGGCGCGACTGACGGCCCAATGCCGCAGACTCGCGAGCACATTCTGTTGTCGCGTCAGGTAGGTGTGCCTTACGTCGTAGTATTCCTGAACAAAGCTGACTTGTTGGCTGAAGACTGTGGCGGTTTCGGCACAGAAGAATACGAAGAGATGATCGAGTTGGTAGAAATGGAGCTGCGTGAGCTTCTGGATGCTTATGAGTTCCCGGGCGACGATACGCCAATCATCGCTGGTTCTGCCTTGATGGCACTGAACGGTGAAGACACTGACGGTTTGGGTACCACCGCTGTTAAGAAGCTGATCGAAACTCTGGATTCTTACATTCCTGAGCCAGAGCGTGCGATCGACGGTGCATTCATCATGCCAATCGAAGACGTATTCTCAATTCAGGGTCGTGGTACGGTTGTTACCGGTCGTATTGAGCGCGGTATCGTGAACACGGGTGACGACGTTGAAATCGTCGGTATTAAGGACACTACGTCTAGTACCGTTACCGGTGTAGAGATGTTCCGTAAGATTCTGGACGAAGGCCGTGCCGGTGAGAACGTTGGTGTTCTGCTGCGTGGTACTAAGCGTGACGAAGTTGAGCGTGGTCAGGTATTGGCGGCTAAAGGCTCAATCACTCCTCACACTCAGTTTGAAGGTGAAGTATACGTACTGTCTAAAGATGAAGGCGGTCGCCACACTCCATTCTTTAAGGGCTACCGTCCGCAGTTCTACTTCCGTACTACTGATATCACGGGTGCTTGTGAGCTTCCAGAGGGTGTTGAGATGGTAATGCCAGGTGACAACGTTCAGATGACTGTTACCTTGATCAACCCAATCGCCATGGATGAAGGTCTGCGTTTCGCAATTCGCGAAGGTGGCCGTACCGTAGGTGCTGGTGTTGTAGCTAAGATCCTTGCTTAATTAGCACTGATCTTACTTGGTTTCCTCGGTAATTTGAGGGGGAGCCCTAAGCCACCTTCGGGTGGCTTAAAAGTTTTAGGCCACTAGCTCCAATTGGTAGAGCACCGGATTCCAAATCCGGGTGTTGGCGGTTCGAATCCGTCGTGGCCTGCCATGTTTATTTTGAGTGATTAGGATTGCCCTGCGATATGAATGCCAGTGTTGAAAAAAGTGAATACCGTTTCGATGGCCTTAAATGGCTGTTGGTATTGTTGCTTGCAGCAGCGGCTATTGTAGGTAACTCCTATTATTCAGAATTGGCTGTGCTTTACCGTGCCTTAGCTGTCGTGGCTATTGCGGTTGCTGCATTGTTTGTTGCTTCGCAGACAGAGAAAGGCTCATCGCTTTTCACTCTTTTGCGTGAGGCTTATGCAGAGGCGCGTCGAGTGGTTTGGCCAAATCGTCAAGAGACGACCCAAACTACGTTGATTATTCTGGCTGTCACTGTGTTGATGGCGTTAATTTTGTGGCTGCTCGATACCTTTTTTGGTTGGGTTGCTTCGTTGATTATTGGTTGAGGTGACGACGCATGGCTAAGCGCTGGTATGTTGTTCACGCGTACTCTGGCTACGAAAAGAAAGTAGCTGTGGCTCTTAATGAGCGCATTGAACTGACGGGTATGCAGGATCAGTTTGGTGATGTATTGGTTCCCACTGAAGAAGTGGTCGAAATGCGCGGTGGTCAAAAGCGTAAGTCTGAGCGTAAATTCTTCCCGGGTTATGTCCTGGTGCAGATGGAGCTTAATGACGCTACGTGGCACTTGGTTAAAGATACCCCTCGCGTGATGGGTTTCATTGGTGGTAAGGCTGACAAGCCTGCACCAATCACTGAAAAAGAAGCTGACGCTATTTTACAGCGTGTTGATGACTCGGTTGATAAGCCTAAGCCTAAGACTCTGTTTGAGCCAGGTGAAATGGTTCGAGTTGTTGATGGGCCATTCAATGACTTTAATGGTGTTGTTGAAGAAGTGAATTACGAGAAGAGCAGGCTGCAAGTTGCAGTATTGATCTTCGGTCGCTCTACTCCGGTAGAGTTGGAATTTGGACAGGTAGAGAAAGCCTAAGTCCAAATGAAAAAATGTGCCCTCTTTCGCTTGATGTGGAAGGGGGCTTTCGTGTCTTTGTCTGAAATGACGTTGTTTAGTCAATAGTTTCGGCAAAGATGGGGAGCCTGCGAAGGGTGTCACGCCATGACACCTGGAGGCGTTAAACCCAAACCAGGAGTAAGACAATGGCTAAGAAAGTTGAAGCTTATATTAAGCTGCAAGTAGAGGCCGGCAAGGCCAATCCAAGTCCACCGGTAGGTCCAGCTTTGGGTCAGCACGGTGTGAACATCATGGAATTCTGTAAAGCGTTTAACGCACAGACCCAAGCTATGGAAGCCGGTGCCCCGGTTCCTGTTGTGATCAGCGTATACAGCGATCGCAGCTTCACCTTCACTATGAAGACTCCACCCGCGTCTTATTTGTTAAAGAAAGCGGCTGGCATCAAGAGTGGTAGTGGTCGTCCAAACACTGAGAAGGTTGGTAAGGTTACCCGCGCTCAGCTGGAAGAGATTGTTAACACTAAGCAGCCAGATTTGACTGCAGCGGATATGGATGCGGCAGTGCGTACTATTGCTGGTTCTGCTCGTGCTATGGGTGTTGAAACTGAGGGTGTTGTGTAATGGCTAAGATTTCTAAGCGTCAAAAGCTGATCAACGAGAAAGTTGATAGCACTAAGCAGTATTCAATCGATGAAGCCGTTGCTTTGTTGAAAGAGCTGTCTACAGTTAAGTTTCCTGAAACAGTGGAAGCTGCAATTAATTTGGGTGTCGACCCACGTAAATCTGACCAGAATGTACGCGGTGCAACTACCTTGCCACACGGTACAGGTAAAGAAGTTCGCGTAGCAGTGTTCACTCAGGGTGCAAACGCTGAAGCGGCCAAAGCAGCAGGTGCGGATCTGGTTGGTATGGAAGATTTGGCTGAGCAAGTTAAAGCTGGCGTCATGGATTTTGACGTTGTTATCGCCGATCCAGCCGCTATGCGTGTTGTTGGCCAGCTGGGTCAGATTTTGGGCCCGCGCGGTCTGATGCCAAACCCTAAAACCGGTACTGTAACCCCGGATGTTGCCACTGCGGTTAAAAACGCAAAAGCTGGTCAAGTGCGTTACCGCACTGACAAGGGCGGCCTCATTCACGGTGGTATCGGCAAAGTGTCTTTCGATGCAAATTTGCTGAAAGAAAACTTGGAAGCTTTGCTGTCCGATTTAAAGAAGGCTAAACCTGCTTCTGCCAAAGGTGTGTTTCTGAAGAAAATTACTCTCAGTACCACTATGGGCCCAGGTTTAACCTTAGATCAGTCGTCTCTGGAAGTTTAATTTCCAGCGACTGATTAACGTACTTTGGGGTCTGCGTGTTTTTCCTTGAGTTTTACTTGAGGGGTGATCGCAGGCCGTCAAAGACCGTAGGTGAGCTTGCTCTTAATTTCCTACGCAGACGGTGAGACCCAATTCAGAATTTTCTCTTTACAGAGTTGCTGGATTTGTTCACCGAAATGATTTCATCGCTTAGTAGGGTGAAGTTGAAACAATAATTGGTGTTGGCACTTTAGGTTCCACCCAATTAAATCCAGGAGAAACCTTGTGGCATTAGGACTTGAAGATAAAAAAGCGATTGTCGCTGAGGTCCAAGAAGCTGCGAAGAGTGGTCTGTCTGCTGTTGTTGTTGATGCACGTGGTGTATCAGTAAGCGATATGACAACTTTACGTAAAGAGGCTCGTGATAACGGCGTTTGGATGAAGGTCGTTCGTAACACATTGGCCCGTCGCGCGGTTGAAGGTACCGATTTTGAGTGTCTAACAGACTCTTTTAGCGGTCCTACTTTGATTGCTTTCTCTAACGAACACCCTGGCGCCGGTGCGCGCATTTTCAAGGAGTTCGCTAAAGGAAACGAAAAGTTTGAGCTGAAAACAGCTGCCTTTGAAGGCGAAGTAGTTGATTTCGGTATGTTGGCAAGCCTGCCTACATACGACGAAGCAATTGCTAGGCTAATGAGCGTGATGAAAGAAGCTTCTGCGGGTAAATTGGTACGCACTATTGCGGCCATCCGTGACCAGAAAGAAGAGCAAGAAGCTGCTTAATATCCTTAGGGAAAGCAGTTTTTAAACGATTTAACGAGCCGAACCCGTAGGGGTTATAAGTGCTCAACTATGTAGGAATTGACCCATGTCTCTGACTAAAGACGATATCATCAATGCTGTTGCCGAGATGTCTGTAAAAGACGTTGTAGAACTGATCGAAGCAATGGAAGAAAAATTTGGCGTAACGGCTGCTGTAGGTGTTGCTGCTGCAGCCGGTGGCGACGCTGGCGCTGCTGAAGAAGAAAAGACTGAATTCGACGTTGTACTGACCGGTATGGGCGAGAAGAAAGTTAGCGCTATTAAAGCGGTTCGTGCCCTCACTGGTTTGGGCCTGAAAGAGGCAAAAGCAATGGTTGAATCTGCCCCTGCTGTTGTTCTTGAAGCTGCTGCGAAAGACGCTGCTGAAGACGCTGTTAAGGCGTTGGAAGCAGCTGGTGCAACTGCAGAACTTAAGTAATTCTGCATTGCATAGCGTAAGTTTGAGTTAATCAAGCTTGAGGCTGGTGGGTTTTACCCGCCGGCCTTTTTGCGTCTGCGACCGTCGCTAAAGGTCGAAGTGGTGAGGTGAGTGTTTTGAATGTGAGAACACTGTAAAGCCTGATTGCGAATAAGCACCACGAGCGGATTGATTGCTCGCTAATTAATAGCTACGTGGCTGAGATGAAGCCTTGTCCGTGAACAAGCTGGGGAATACTGATGGCTTACTCATATACTGAGAAAAAACGAATCCGTAAAGATTTCGGCAAATTGCCGCACGTTATGGATGTACCGTTCCTGTTGGCGATACAGTTAGATTCATACCGCAAATTTACTCAGGATAATTTAGCTCCTGAGTCGCGCCTAGATATAGGTCTGCAAGCGGCGTTTAAATCTGTATTTCCAATCGCTAGCTACTCAGGTAGTGCTGCGCTTGAGTACGTAAGTTACGTGCTGGGTAAAGCGGTATTTGATGTTAATGAATGTATTTCTCGTGGCGTGACCTATGCGGTTCCGTTGCGCGTTAAAGTTCGATTGATCATTTATGATCGAGAATCATCGAACAAGTCCATTAAGGACATTAAAGAACAAGAAGTGTACATGGGTGAAATTCCACTCATGACCGACAATGGTACTTTTGTGATCAATGGTACTGAGCGTGTGATTGTTTCTCAATTGCACCGCTCTCCGGGTGTATTCTTCGACCACGATAAAGGTAAGACCCACTCTTCGGGTAAGCTGCTGCACTCTGCGCGCGTGATTCCTTATCGTGGTTCTTGGTTGGATTTTGAGTTCGACCCGAAAGATATGGTTTATGTTCGAATAGACCGCCGTCGTAAGCTGCC
>JAUVQU010000007.1 GCA_030597965.1 Cellvibrionaceae bacterium | reverse complement strand
GTATAGTGAGATAATACTTGGCGCTGTAGAATAGACAAGCCATCAGCATGACTGGGATAAATTGGCTAAAGCTTCTATCATAAAAATTAAACATTCACTTTAGGATAATACTATGTCTGATCCTTCCATGCTTTTTGAAAACAATCGTGAGTGGGCTGAGTCGGTTAAAAAGGAAAATCCAGACTATTTTAACGATCTTTCGGCACAGCAGACACCGGAGTATTTATGGATAGGCTGTTCTGACAGTCGTATTGCGGCCAACCAAATTGTCGGCATGGAGCCGGGTACTATTTTCGTTCATCGTAATATCGCCAATGTTGTTGTGCATACCGACCTAAATTGCCTGTCGGTCATGCAGTACGCAGTAGATGTTCTGAAAGTAAGGCACATTATGGTGGTGGGGCACTATGGTTGTGGTGGGGTGTTGGCCTCGCTGGGAAACGCTGACAATGGATTGATTGATAACTGGCTCGAACATATTCGCGATGTGAAAAGAAAATATCATGTTGAATTGTCCAGCGCCGAGACCGACGAAGAAAAAGCGGAGCGTTTAGTGGAATACAATGTGGTGGAGCAGGTCGAGCATGTATGCCAAACAACGGTTGTGAGAAATGCATGGAAGCGCGGCCAAGAGCTCAGCGTGCATGGCTGGGTTTACGATTTGCGCGATGGCATCGTCAAAGATCTTCATGTTTCTCGTCAATGTAATGACTAGAGCATAATATTCAGGTTTCCTTTGATAGATCTCATTGAGAGCTTTCATTTGGAACTCTCTCTTTTGCTCTGGGTCAGAGCTACCGACAGAAAATTCTTCTGAAAAGTAACGCGCGAGGATGCCCAGTGACCCAGCTTATTCAAAAAATATCCGGATATTATTACTGCGCTCTTAAGGCTCTGCGCCATGCGGAAGGTTTAGGTCCGTTGGCTTTGCGTCTCTATCTTGGCCCAGTGTTTATGTATGTGGGCTGGAAAAAAATAGCCAGTATTGAAGACACTATTGCCTGGTTTGGCAACCCGGATTGGGGCTTGGGTCTGCCTATGCCCGAATTGATGGGTTGGTTGGCGGCACTGACTGAGTTTGGTGGCGGTATACTACTGTTGGCGGGTTTGGCAACACGCCTAATAAGCATTCCTTTAATGGTCACCATGTTGGTGGCAATTTTTGCCGTGCACTGGCCTAATGGTTGGCAGGCGGTGGGTGATCCCGGTTTTCTTTACGCTAATGATCGTGTCGTAGAAGGCGCTGAGCGTTTAGCCCAAGCTAAAGAGATTTTACGAGAGCATGGCAGCTATGACTGGTTGACCGCGCGAGGGAATTTGGTGATCAGTAATAACGGGATTGAATACGGGGTGACCTACTTTATTATGTGCCTGATGTTGTTATTTTCTGGTGGTGGCCGTTACGTTAGTCTTGATTACTGGGTTGCACGACAGCAGGGCAGAGACGTTTAAGCATAAGATGATATTGGAAGGCGCTGATTGATTTGGCGCTTTTTTTGGCTGCTTGTTTTCGGTCGATTCCAGCCACATACATTATTTAGCATTAGTGATACACTGCGCACGTTTTTTAACCAATAATTTGGATACTCCATTGATCGGAAAATTCTTTAAAAAGTCGACCCCAGCTAACACTGCACCAGCAGCATCCGCAAAGGACTCAGCGGCGAGTAAGTCACAGGGGAAAAAGCCCCAGCCCCACGCCGACAGCAAAGCAGCCAATCATGGTGCTGACGCGAAAAAAAGTGGCGGTAAGTCTCAGCATCCCAAGGGTGGTAAAGGTCGTTCACAGCGTCGCCGTAAGCCTCAGGAATCTCAGACGGCACCTTGGACTCTGGATCAATTTAAAGTTGCGCCGCAGGAAGGTAAAACACGCTTTCATGATTTAGATTTGCCGGTGGAATTGATGCACGGCATTGCTGATTTAGGTTTTGAGTATGCTTCGCCGATTCAAGCTCAATCATTACCACATACATTGAACGGTCATGATGTGGTTGGTAAGGCGCAAACAGGTACAGGTAAAACCGCGGCATTTCTGGTCACCATTATTGAAGATATTCTAAAGAACCCACTGGAAGAGCGTTTCGCAGGCGAAGCACGCGCGTTAATTATTGCGCCTACTCGCGAGCTCGTTATTCAGATTGCTGATGATGCAAAGTTATTGTGTAAACACACCGACCTAGAAGTTCATACCTTGGTCGGTGGCATGGATTACGGTAAGCAGCAAACTCGATTGCGCGAGAATCTCGTGGATATTCTGGTGGCCACACCGGGTCGTTTGCTCGACTTTTGTGGTAACCGAGATGTCTATCTTGATCAGATAGAAGTGCTGGTAATTGATGAGGCGGACCGCATGTTGGACATGGGCTTCATTCCTCAGGTTCGCAATATCGTTCGTCAAACACCTAAGAAGACTCACCGCCAAACCTTGTTTTTCTCGGCTACGTTTACCGACGCCGTGGATTTGTTGGTTGAGCAGTGGACCGAAAACCCGGTGACCATTGAGATTGAGCCGGATCGAGTGGCAACGGATACAGTGACGCAGCATGTGTACTTAGCGTCGTCTGACGAGAAATATAAGCTGCTCTACAATATTTTAAAGCAGGATAACGTAGACAACTTAATTGTATTTGCGAACCGTCGCGATGAGTGTCGACGTCTGCATGAAAAGTTGGACCGCCATGGTTTTAAGGTGGGTATCCTGTCGGGTGAAATCGCTCAGAATCGTCGAGTTAAAACCTTGGAAGGCTTTAAAAACGGCACGTTGGATGTGTTGGTCGCAACCGACGTAGCTGGTCGCGGTATTCACATTGATGGTGTCAGTCACGTAGTGAATTTCACCTTACCAGAAGAGCCGGAAGATTATGTACACCGTATTGGTCGTACCGGTCGTGCGGGTAAAACAGGGATATCTATCAGCTTTGCCTGTGAAGATGACGCGCTGCGTTTACCCGCGATTCAGGAATTGTTAGGTGATGGCTTAAGGTGTGAACAGCCACCTGAATACTTATTGATTGATATGCCTCCTATGGGCCCCCGTAAACCTCGCCCGGAAGGTGAGCGAGACAATCGTCAGCGTAGTGGCGGAGGTCGTTCTGGCGGTCGTTCGGGTGGAGGAAGAAGCCCTAGGGGCAATCGCCGCTAATTAATGGCAGCTGCCTAATAAAAAAGGCGAATTCCAGTATCACTGGAGTTCGCCTTTTTTGTTTCTGGGTGACTAATTATTTCTTTTCGATGGCTGGCTTTTTTTGGGGTGTTTCCTCAATAGCTGTTTTTTCACTGGGTAAGTCTTCTAGCTGGCGTTCATCCAGTTCATCCAGCCAGTAAAGCGTACCGCCTACCACGGCAATCGGCATCACAAAGATATTGGCGAGAGGTAGCATGGTGCCAAGCGCCACTAAACCACCAAAGCCAAAACTGGAATTGTTGTTTTTACCCAGTGCGTTGCGCATCTTCTTAAAGTCCCATTGATGGTTGTCTGCCGGGTAGTCCACGTACTGGATTGACATGCTCCATGCGGACCATAAAAACGCGACAACAGGTACAACAACGCTGATTCCCGGGATGAACGATAAGAGGAATAAGCCGAGGGCTAGCAGGCCGCCCCGCCAAACGAAATACCACAGTTTTCGTAATTCCCTTAACAGTGTACGGGGAATCATGGAGGCGAGTGATTCTGGATCTGGTGTGCTGCCCTTGACCAGTTGTTCGGTTTTTTCTGCCAGAAAGCCATAAAAAGGTGCGGCGATAATACTGGCGAAAATGCTGAAGGTATAGCCGTAAACGACCATCAATACAGTGGCAAATAATGTCCAGAGTACGCTGGAAAATACGCTGGTTATTGCGCTCACCCAGGCCCAGTCGGGTAGCCAGCCCGGTAGAAAACTGGCTCCGTAACCCATCAGATTGTCAAACTGCTGAACTAATAGGCCGGTAATAAAAATAAACAGGATGGCATTGATTAGCAGGGGCACCAATACAAATAGACGTAGCTGAGGGTGCAGAATGAGTTCTGCACCTCGGGTGAGATAGGCTAAGCCATTGCCGAGTTGATTGGGTTGTTTGGGGTAGCGTGGATCGTTGCGCATAGTATTGTGCTTATTCTGTTGCGCCAGCGGCCTTGAGGGCGGCGACGTATTTTTCACTGTGGCGATGAGTTTGTACGATGCTCAATAATGTCTGTCCATCTTGATTGGTGGCATTGATGTCGCGGCCAGCTTCAGTAAAGAAAGTGACAAAAGTTGAAAAATTATCAGCCTTCATACCTCGGTAAGCTTTTTCAAGTACGTGAAAATCGGCATTGATATCGCCGTAAGCTTCAATGTCGAGAAAAGTTTTTATACGTTTGTCGCTGAAGTTTTCGCCAAGAACTTTTTGTTTGTCTTTCTTAAGTGCCATTTTTGTACCTATATATAAGCGCAGTTTTAGTGGAGCTTTTAAAATTTTAAGGAGGGTATTAGAGTCTTTCGTTGAGTTTCTTTAATAGAATCTCATTGACGGCGCGCGGATTCGCCTGGCCTTTAGAGGCTTTCATAATAGGCCCCATAAAGCCCCCGAGTTTTTTCTTGCGCTTGGACTCTTCAGTGTTGATGTATTCCTCAACCATTGCTTCGCTAGCGGCTAAAACTTCATCGACTATGGCTTCGAGTGCGCCGGTATCGCTGACTTGCTTCAGGCCCTTCGCTTCAATAACGCTATCGGCATCGCCTTCACCAGCCCACATAGCCTCAAATACATCTTTGGCGATCTTGTTGGATATGGTGTTGTCTTTAATGCGAACAATGAGGCCGCCTAAAAGCTCGCCGGTAATCGGTGCTTCGCTGATACTGATTTCGTCGCTGTTGAGGTGGGCAGATACTTCTCCCATGACCCAGTTAGCGGCTAGCTTTGCATCGCTTGCAGTGGCAGCGGCCTGTTCAAAGAAGCTGGCTTGTACCGCATCGCTGCTGAGAGTTTCCGCGTCGTAATCGGATAAACCTAACTCTGAGATAAAGCGCGCTTTTCGTGCGGAGGGAAGCTCAGGCATGGTACTTCGAACTGCTTCGATATACTCGTCATCAATTTCTACCGGAAGTAAGTCGGGGCAGGGGAAGTAGCGGTAGTCATTGGCTTCTTCTTTACTGCGCATGGAGCGAGCTACACCTGTGTCGCCGTTGTAGAGGCGTGTCTCTTGCTTAATCTTGCC
The DNA here is from genome assembly GCA_030597965.1 of Cellvibrionaceae bacterium. Lineage (GTDB taxonomy): Bacteria > Pseudomonadota > Gammaproteobacteria > Pseudomonadales > Cellvibrionaceae > JAUVQU01. Next base: position 19,576 of record JAUVQU010000007.1, on the reverse strand, counting down.
GCCGTTTTCAATTAAATCGATTTGGCGCTCAACTTCCAGGGCAATACAGTCTTCCATAAATTTGAAAGAATTTAGGTTTTTAGTTTCGGTGCGAGTGCCTAGTTCGTCACCAGGTTTACGCACGGAGATGTTAACGTCGAAACGCATTGAGCCTTGCGACATATCGCCGTCGCTGATGCCCAGTGATGTAACGATACCGTGTAACTTTTTAGCGAAGGCTACGGCTTCTTCAGAATTGCTGATATCGGGTTCGCTGACGATTTCAATTAATGGCGTGCCGGCACGGTTAAGGTCGATACCGGACATGTCATAAAAGCCTTCGTGTACTGATTTGCCGGCATCTTCTTCAAGGTGTGCATGGTGAATGCGAATCGATTTTGTACTGCCATCATCTAATGTAATGTCCACATGGCCTGGACCAACAATTGGACTGTCGAGCTGGGTGGTTTGATAGCCTTTGGGTACATCTGGATAGAAGTAGTTTTTACGTTCAAAGAAAGAACGTTTAGCAATTTCTGCGTCGATACCCAGGCCAAACATAACGGCCAGGCGATAGGCTTCTGCGTTCACAACGGGCAGCGTGCCCGGCATGGCTAAATCAATTGCGCAGGCCTGTGTGTTGGGTTCAGCACCAAAAGCGGTGCTGGAGCCTGAAAATATTTTGGTCTTGGTGGCTAGTTGTACATGCACCTCAAGGCCAATAACTGTTTCCCATTCCATTCTTCTAATTACCTTAAATGCTGTTTAGTCGATCGCCGGTGCGGACTGTTGGTGATAATCGGTCACTAGCTGGTATTGATGCGCTGCATTCAATAGTTTGGCTTCGCTGAAATAATTACCGATGAGCTGTAGGCCGACAGGTTTGTTGTCTACCAATCCGCAGGGAATAGATAGCCCGGGCAAGCCAGCCAGATTGGTGGCGATGGTGTAAATATCTTCAAGATACATGGCTACTGGATCGTTGCTCTTGGCACCAAATTCAAAGGCAGGTGATGTGGCGGTTGGCCCCATAACCACATCTATATCATTAAAGGCATCGACAAAATCCTGCTTGATAAGGCGGCGTACCTGTTGTGCTTTGCGGTAGTAGGCATCGTAGTAACCAGCTGATAGCGCGTAAGCACCTACCAGAATGCGGCGTTGTACTTCTTCACCAAAAGCTTCACTGCGCGAGCGCTTGTAGAGGTCAGCAAGATCCGCGGGGTTTTCACAGCGGTAACCGTAACGAACGCCATCAAAGCGTGACAGGTTGGCTGAGCACTCAGCAGGAGCAATGACATAGTAGGCGGGTACGGCAAGGTGTGTATGCGGCAGGCTAATCTCTTTAACCGTTGCGCCTTGACGCTCAAATTCTTTGATGGCGTCCTGTACGCGGGACGCAGTCTCAGGATTGAGGCCTTCACTAAAGTATTCCTTTGGTACCCCGATGCGCAGTCCCTGTAATGAGTCACCCAGAGTGGCTGTGTAATCGGGTACTGTTTGGTCAAGACAGGTGGAGTCTTTACTGTCAAAGCTCGCCATAGTGCCGAGCATGATGGCGGAGTCTTCAGCGGTGCGAGTCAATGGCCCAGCCTGATCAAGGCTGGAGGCAAACGCGATCATGCCCCAGCGGGATACGCGACCATAGGTTGGCTTTAAACCGGTTAATCCACACAGGCTTGCAGGTTGACGGATTGAGCCGCCCGTGTCGGATGCGGTAGCTGCAGGCGCTAAGTGCGCTGCAACGGCGGCTGCGGAGCCACCGGAAGATCCGCCGGGTACACAGTTGGTGTCCCACGGATTTTTTACGGGGCCGTAGTAGCTCGTCTCGTTTGAAGAGCCCATCGCAAACTCATCCATGTTGAGCTTGCCCAGTGTGACGGCACCGGCAGCGGCGTAATTTTCCACAATGGTGGCATTGTAAGGGGGGGTAAAGTTGTCCAGCATCTTCGAGCCACAGCTGGTGCGGATACCGTCGGTACAAAAAATATCTTTGTGGGCGATAGGGACGCCACATAATATTGGCTGGTTACCGGAGGCGAGGCGTTGGTCTGCAGCCTGTGCCTGAGCAATCGCCTGCTCGGGGGTGATGGTGATAAAACTGTTGTAGTTGCTGTCCAGTCGTTCAATACGCTCTAGGTAATGGCGGGTGAGTTCTTCACTTGAGAACTCTTTACTGCGTAGCCCTTGTGCCAATTCAGCAATGGTTTTGTTGTGCATTGCGGTGCGGTCCTTGGTGTGTAAAATTAATTTTTGGCCTTTGCATAAATTCCGTGCAAAGGTGTCAATATATTTTTAAGCGGTAGTGTCGAGGGGTTTTAATCGATCACCTTTGGAACTAGGTAATGTCCTTTGTCCGTTGCTGGCGCTTGTGCTTGAAATGCTTCGCGCTGATTCGGTTCGGTGACTACATCGGCACGCAATCTTTGCACGGCATCTAAAGGGTGAGCCATAGGCGAAACGCCCTCGGTGTTGGCCGCTTGTAGTTGGTCAACTAACGCCAGAACGTCGGTAATACTTTGAGCGACCTCATCGGCGTGCTCATTACTGATTTGCAGGCGTGCCAGTTCAGCTAATTTGGCTATGTCAGAACGATCCACTGTGTTCTCCAAGTGGTGATTATTCGATCAAAATTGGCAAGTAATGTGACTGAATTGCTCAAGTTTGATTCAATTAATGTAGTTTTTCGATTAAGGGCGCTAAGTTACCACAATTGTGCCTTGCCCTGAATCCCTGCCGTTGATAGAGTTTGTCGTTTTAGGGCCCCCTCAGGTCACTTTTTTCAGCCTTTCTCCCAATATTGCAGGTATAATGCCCGCATAGTAGTGGTGCATATGGACACTTAGCCGTGGTTAAACTCTAGTTAAGTCAGAAATGCTGATACTTTTCGCATCAAATAAGCTCAGATTTAAGGTAATACACGTCAATGATTAAGCGCCTTCGGGGAATGTTTTCCAACGACCTGTCTATTGATTTAGGCACCGCAAATACCCTGATTTATGTTCGCGACCGCGGCATAGTGTTGGATGAACCTTCTGTTGTTGCTATTCGTCAGCATAATGGTCAAAAAATTGTGGAAGCGGTTGGTGTTGAAGCCAAACGCATGCTGGGGCGTACCCCTGGCAATATTACAGCGATTCGCCCTTTAAAAGATGGTGTGATTGCTGATTTCCAAGTCACGGAAAAAATGTTGCAACACTTTATTAAAAAGGTGCATGAGGCGGCATGGTTTCAGCCTAGTCCTCGAGTATTAGTGTGCGTGCCTTGTCTTTCTACTGAAGTTGAAAAACGAGCTATTCGTGAATCCGCTCTTGGGGCTGGTGCCCGTGAAGTGCGTTTGATTGAAGAGCCTATGGCAGCGGCCATAGGTGCAGGCCTTAATGTTTCAGAAGCCACTGGTTCTATGGTGGTTGATATTGGTGGTGGTACTACCGAGATTGCTATTATTTCCCTCAATGGTGTGGTGTATTCTGATTCTGTACGTGTTGGTGGTGACCGTTTCGATGAGGCTATCGTCAATTATGTGCGACGTAATTACGGTAGTGTGATTGGTGAAGCGACCGCTGAGCGTATTAAACAAGAAATTGGCTGTGCCTTTGCCGGTAGTGAAACGCGTGAAATTGATGTGCGCGGCCGCAATTTGGCTGAAGGTGTACCTCGTAGCTTTACATTGAATAGCGATGAGATTTTAGAAGCCTTACAAGAGCCTCTTGCTGGAATTGTACAGGGCGTGAAAAGCGCGCTGGAGCAGTCACCGCCGGAACTGGCTTCTGATATTGCCGAAAGTGGTATTGTCTTAACGGGCGGCGGCGCATTACTGCGAGACATTGAGCGATTGATCGCCGAAGAAACGGGTTTGCCCGTTATTGTGGCTGAAGATCCCCTGACCTGTGTAGCCCGTGGGGGTGGTAAGGCGATGGAAATGATGGATGGTCGCAGTATCGACCTGTTGTCCAGCTAGACCGAGTACTCAGTCAAAAAAACGCCGCATTGCGGCGTTTTTTTGTTTTGGGTATAGATGTATCCTAAAGCTTAAATTATCTGAACGCTCTGGTTTGTATTTCGAGGAGAAAAAACATTAAGCGATTATTTACCAAAGGCCCGTCCATTGTTTCTCGGGTAATCGGTTATGGGACATTGGCGCTCGTGTTGATCGTGGTCAGTGTTTATACCGACTATCTGGTGCCTGCCCGCTCCGCGGCAGGAGCCGCTGCCACGCCGTTCTATCATGTGACCAGTTGGCCTGGGCAAATTTGGAATTGGGCCGGTAATAATCTGCGTACTCGCGATCACTTGCAGGGTGAAAATGACACCTTGCGCGCGGAGCTGTTGATTCATAAGGGTAAGCTGCAGCAGATGGCGAGTTTGGCAGCAGAGAATGTGCGATTAAGGCAGTTGTTGAACTCGGCCGAAATGGTTGAAGATCACGTATTGGTGGCAGAGCTGATAGGTGTATCACCTGATCCATTAATGCACAAAGTCGTGATTAATAAAGGGCTGCGTCATGGTGTCTATTTAGGTCAGCCTTTGTTAGATGCTTCTGGCCTTATGGGGCAGGTGGTCGAAGTGCGTGAAGCGACTTCGCAGGTGTTGTTGGTGACTGATTCCACCCACGCTTTGCCGGTGCAAGTGAATCGCAATGGTGTGCGTGCTGTGGCTGAAGGTACAGGTGATTTGCATAAGCTTATTTTAAGGCACGTATCGAATACTGTGGATATTCGTGTCGGTGACCTGTTGGTAAGCTCTGGTTTAGGGGGGCGTTTTCCTGTTGGATACCCTGTGGCTGAAGTGGAGTCTGTGGTAAACGATCCCGGGAAATCTTTTGCTGAAATTATTGCGCGACCTCAGGCTCAATTGAATCGCAGTCGTCATGTTTTACTGGTACTTGGCGAGGATCAGGCCGCTCTGGAGCCAGCTAATGAATGACAGTCATAATCGCATGATAATTACGTTCAGTTTTTTGCTGGCGATGTTACTTTCAGTCTACCCGTTATCCGGTTTATGGCAGTGGTTGCGCCCACAATTTGTGACCTTATTGGTAATTTATTGGGCCTTATCTTTACCGCAAAGTATGAACGTTTTAATGCTTTGGTTGTTGGGTTGTTGGGTGGATTTACTCAGTGGTGGCGTGTTGGGCCAACACGCTTTATCGCTAATGCTTGTGGTCTATGTCTGTTTATTATCTTATCAGCGGGTACGCAGTTACAGTACTGGGCAGCAGGTGATCTACGTCTTTTTCCTCGTTCTTTTACAGCAGTTAATTAATAACTGGGTGCATAGTTTGGTTGGAAGGGAGACATCTTCTCTGCTGCTGGCTTTGCCTGCGTTAGTAAGCGCACTGGCGTGGCCTTTTGTCGTGTTATTAATGAGCTCGATAGTGGCTCGTTATCGAGTGTCTTAAGTGATTTTATCTTGATGATCAGACGCTCCTTTTTTCTGTGCTTCCTATAGTAGTGTGTACAATAGAGTCCAATTAATAAGAGATTTTGTTCATGGCTGATCTTTATTTGGCATCAAAATCCCCTCGCAGGCGTGAATTACTGTCTCAGATTGGTGTCATATACTCAGTGATCTCTGTCAATGTTCCTGAGGAACGTAAAGAGGGGGAATTGCCAGCAGTTTATGTGCAGAGGTTAGCGTTAGAAAAATCTCTCGTTGGCTTTGAGTCGCTGGCGCATGATAAAAAACCTGTATTGGGCGCGGATACGATCGTTGTGTCTGATGGTATTATTTTGGAAAAACCGAAAAATCAAGCTGATGCTGTATCTATGCTGAAACGGCTCTCCGGCAACAGGCATCAAGTTATGACGGCTGTTGCCTTAAAAGATGCAGAAAACCACCAAGTTAAATTGTCTGTTAGTGATGTGGATTTTCGAGTGCTCACTGAGAAAGAAATAAGGATTTATTGGGAATCAGGGGAGCCAAAAGATAAAGCTGGAGGCTACGGGATTCAGGGTTTGGGGGGTGTTTTTGTGAAGAATTTGTCGGGCAGTTATAGCGCGGTTGTCGGTTTACCCTTGTATGAGACTCAGTTGCTCTTAAATGAATTTTCAGTTCCTTCTTGGAATAAGTAAAGTTGGAGCAAGTAAAGTTGTGGAATAAGAGCATTGAAATCAATAATGAAAGAGCGGCTTTTTAACAAGCCATTTTTTAGTTCTGAACAGGCTTTTCACCAATGAGTGAAGAAATACTAGTCAATGCGTCGCCTACGGAAACTCGGGTAGCGTTGGTTGAAAACGGTATGTTGCAGGAAGTGCACATTGAGCGCACACAGCGGCGTGGCCATGTGGGAAATATTTTCAAGGGGAAGGTGGTGCGAGTGCTGCCCGGCATGCAGGCTGCGTTTGTTGAAATTGGGTTGGAACGAGCTGGATTTATTCATGCACAGGATATTGCATCTTTAGACGAAGATGGCATGGAAAATCGCAATATCGATGTGGGTGATATCCGGGAAATGATTCATGAAGGACAGTCTCTGGTTGTACAAGTCGTCAAAGATCCAATAGGCACTAAGGGCGCAAGATTAACTACGCATATCTCAATATCTGGACGCTACCTTGTCTACATGCCCAAGACTCGGCATATAGGTGTTTCTACGCGTATAGAGAATGAAGAAGAGCGGGATCGTTTCAGGCTATTGATTGAAAGCACCATGGCCAGTTACAGGGAGCAAGGAACTCAATGCGATGGTGGCTTTATTGTACGTACTGTTGCAGAAGGGGTTTCCGATGAGGAGCTGTGTGCAGATATACCATTCCTTAATCGCCTGTGGGGTGAAATTCAACAGCGAACTGTAACAGCTCCTGTGCGATCGGTTATTCATGAAGATCTGCCTTTATTTATGCGTACTTTACGAGATCATGTGAAACCGCATATAGAGAAAGTCCGTGTTGACTCCAGAGAAGTATTGGGGAAAATGCGCAGCTTTTCTGATCGCTATGCTCCTGAAATTAGTCAGCGTTTAGAGCACTATCCTGGCGAGCGACCGCTGTTTGATTTATACGGTGTCGAAGAAGAAATACAAAGAGCATTGGATAAAAAGGTGCAGCTGAAATCCGGTGGTTATTTGATCATTGAGCAGACTGAAGCTATGACAACGGTGGATGTGAATACCGGTGCTTTTGTCGGGCATCGAAATCTTGAAGAAACCATATTTAAAACGAACCTGGAGGCGGCTACAGCTATAGCTCGCCAACTCCGTTTAAGAAATTTGGGCGGCATAATTATTTTAGATTTTATTGATATGGTTGAGCTGGAGCATCAGCGGCAGGTGCTAAGAACACTTGAGCGAATCATGGAGCGAGATAATGCCAAAATTTCTTTAACTGCTGTGTCAGAATTGGGCCTCGTGGAGATGACCCGTAAAAGAACGAGAGAATCCTTAGGGCAGGTGATGTGTGAGCCCTGTCCGGTTTGTCAGGGGCGCGGTACATTAAAGTCAACTGAAACGATCTGCTACGAAATTTTCAGAGAGATTTTGCGAGAGGCGCGTGCTTATAATAATGAAAAATATTTGGTGTTGGCCTCATCGTTAGTGATTGATCGGTTGTTGGATGAAGAGTCATCGAACGTGACTGATTTGGAAGAATTTATTAGCTGTACTATTCAGTTTCAGGTTGAGAGTGTTTATAGCCAGGAACAATACGATATTGTTCTGGTTTAATTTATGTCCAAATATATACATTGGTTAGTCAAAAAAATCTGGATATTATTTGCCGTTGTTTTAATTTCTACAGCGGTTGTGGTTCAGTGCGGGCGTATGCTCGCGCCTATGGTGTCGGAACATAAAGATGATATTGGCGATTATCTTTCTTCCCGTTTGGGGTTGGAAGTTTCATTTGGAAAATTAACTTTTGAGTGGGGAAGTCTGAGGCCTGAGTTAAACTTTTCCGATCTTAAAATCATAGCGGCGGGAGAAAAAACGGTGTTGGCCGTTAATGCTGCTGAAGTAGAGATTGATATACTAGGTTCTTTGTTGGCGAGAGATCTGCGTATATGGCAGATTGGTATGGACGGCGTCGAATTAAATTTAGCGGAAAATGATGACGGTTCATGGATGCTGGAAGGTATTGAGTTGTCTCCGAAGGATGATACTCCCTCAAAAGACAATGACGTTTCTGCAGCAATTAATAACATGTTGGGCATGTTATTAATTGGACGCCAGATTAATTTCAAAAACGTTTTAATTAACTTTTATCAGCGGGAAGATGGTCTGCATCAGTTGGAACTGACGAGTTTGCTGTTGCAGAATGATGATGAATTTCATCGGCTTAATACTTCTTTTAACGATGGGGAAGGTCATAAATTAATTGATTTTATATTTGAAGGATTTGGAGACCCTCGTCAGGTCAGTACTTTTACCGGTCAGGGTTATTTGAAAGTTGACAGTTTTCCTCTTCATGAGCATTTAGCTTTATTCCTAAAAGACTTTATGGCGAAAGAGGAATTGGCGGGTGCATTACTTTCCTCTGAGTTGTGGCTTTCTTCGTCGGCAGAAAATCGTTTGTCGGTGCTTGGTAATCTGAACGTATATCGAGATGCTAGCACCCCAGAACGGACAGAAGCTAATAAACAACGTTTGCAGAGTATCTCGACAAATCTAACGGGCCGCTGGCAAATTGATCAAGGTTGGCGATTAGATTTACAAAAAACTGCACTTACTTGGCTGAATAATAGTACTGAGACGGATATATCCATTAGTTCTGATGTTCACTCGGGCTCTTTAAATCTCTATGTTGAAGATTTAGCGCTTGATTCCTGGGCGGCTGTATTAAAGGCGGAAGCGCGCTTACCAGACAGTATTAAAGACTTGGTTGCTGCTTTAGATCCTAAAGGAAGCGTCCAGAACCTTGATGTGTTACTGCCTAATAAGTCACCGAAGGACTTTGTGGTTAAGGCTAATTTAGTCGATGTGAGTATCGATCCTTGGCACGGCGTACCGGGCGTGAAACATCTCAATGGCTATGTGGAGTCGACGTCGGCTATCGGCTTTGTTGATATTGATTCAGCCAATCATTTTGAAGTATTTTTCCCTTCGGTTTATAAAAAACCTATTGTGACGGATCTTATTAGGGGGCAGGTTAAATGGTCCGTTAATAAAGAAGCCAATCAGATATTTGTTAACAGTGGTTTACTTGAATTGTCAGGAGACGTCGGCTCCGTGAAGGGCTACTTTTCTCTTGATTCGCCGCTGGAGGCCAACAGTCGCCCCGCTGAACTGATTTTACAGTTAGGTTTGATTGGTAGCGACGTTCTGCAGCACAAAGTATTGGTGCCCTATACTTTGTCAGAGAATCTACTCAGTTGGTTGGATCAAGCATTATTGGGTGGTGATGTGCCTGAAGCGGGTTTTGTTCTGCGTAATTATTGGACAAAAGGGCAGCCAATTGTTACATCAACCCAGTTGTCGATTGATGTTGAAGCTGGGGATTTGAAATTTGACCCTCAGTGGCCAGAGCTCAATGATTTTTCGGCGTTTGTTTCTTTGGATGATAAAGATCTTAGTGGTGTTGTTGATCATGCGCGTTTACTGGGCAGCAATGTTAAGCAGGTTGAAATCCTTCTCAAAGGTGATAACCCTCAAGGTGACGGAAGTTTACTGCTCATAGAAGGTGATGTGGTGGGTAGGGCCGAGGATGGTTTGGCCCTGTTGGTGGATACGCCATTGCGTAAAACCTTTGGCTCTACCTTCGATGCCTGGCGTTTATCTGGGGCCTTAAATAGCCATGTTAATTTAGCCATTCCGCTGGCGGCAGGCGAACCGGGTGCCGCTCAAGATATTAAGGTCTCCCTGCGCAATGCCCAGTTGAATATGGATGACTTAAATCTTGAGTTTAAGGCGATTACCGGGGCTTTAACCTTTCGTTCCGACACCGGCTTGCGCGCCTCGGGATTGGCCGCAACCTTGTGGGGAGAGCCTTTGCAGGCTCGAGTTGATTCTGCGGTTGTTGATGATGGTTTTAGAACCGTTATTGGCTTTGATACCCAGGTTGAAATGCGGGATGTTGCTGATTGGTTAAGCCGCCCCGAAGTAAGATTTGCTGAGGGGAAAGCACCCTTTACTGGATCTATGATATTGCCTGCGCCGGCTGATAAGAAAGATTACAGTGCGCTTTTGACATTCAATAGTGATTTGGAGGGTGTGGTTGTTGATTTGCCTGAACCGTATGGGAAAGCGTCCGATGCTGCGTCTGTATTGAATGTTGAGGCTCGAATTAAGGGTGGTCAGCAAAGTTATACGATTGCTTATAAGAACTTAATACAGGTGCAATTAGAGCAGGCAAATGGTCAATTACGAGCAGGTTTGGGGCGTATTCTAAAGGCGAGCCAGCCAAATTTAATGGCTATGGATGCAGAAAACCTACCAGATACTGGTTTATTGATCGACGGTGAGCTTGCTATAGCAGATGTGGACGCGTGGCTGGATACCATACAGCGCTATGGCGGTTTTAGCGGTGAATATACGACTGAATCAGAGGGCGATACTGATTCTTTTCCTCTGAATTTATCCCTATCAGTCGATCAGCTGGGCTGGGGTGATCTGGCGTTTGATGGTGTTGAGTTGGGCGGAGAGGCGATTGAGGACGGTTGGGCTATTAATGTTCATCATCCTGTCGTTGGGGGTACAGTCTATTGGTATGAAAAGCGGCCACTGACTCTGGACTTGGATTATTTTTATTGGCCTACAGGGGAATCCGATAACCCAGATGAGCCGATTACTGAAGAAGATCCTCTGGCTGGTTTGGATCCACGAGACTTGATCGCAATGGATGTCAAAATTGAGGATGTTCGAATAGGGGATCTTAATTTAGGGCGTTGGTCTTTTTCTGTAAATCCAGAGGTTTCAGGCATAGAGGTGACGGAATTACAGGCGGATATTTTGGGTGCTAAATTAGGCGCTAAGCCTGAACAGCAAGCGGGAGCTAAATTCTCCTGGGTAAGGACTGAAAACGGTGACAGAAGTCATTTTGATGGCATGGTGTATAGCACTGATCTCGTGAGTGTATGGGAAAACTTTGGGCAGCCAAAGCTACTGGAAGCGGAGAACACTCGCTTAATCAGTGATGTCGCATGGCACGGCTCTCCTGCCATGGTCAGCTTATCGGGCTTACAAGGGCAGGTAATTTTGGATGTGGATAAAGGTCGTTTCTTCAAGGTGACAGGTCAGGCCAGCAGTGCATTGTTGCGTTTGTTGGGATTGTTTAATTTCGACAGTTGGGCCAGGCGCTTGCAGCTTGATTTTTCTGATGTCTATAAAACAGGAATGTCTTTCGATAGCATCAACGGAAAGCTCGATTTTGCCGAAGGTAAATTATTTATAACCGAGCCAGTGGTTGTCGATACGCTGTCGGCCAGCTTACAGATGGGCGGGCAAATCAATTTGCGCAAAGAAACCTTGGACACCACCATGGTGGCAACGCTGCCTGTGAGCAGTAATGCGGCGGTAATTGCCGCCTTGGCCGGCGGGCTTCCAGTCGCACTTGGTGTGTATGCGGTCAGTAAAATATTTAAGACCCAAGTGGATAATGTGGGCAGTGCCAGCTATGAAATGAAAGGCTCATGGACCGATCCTGAAGTTAAATTTAAGCGTTTGTTCGATGGCAAGGCAGCTAAAGATGCGACTAAGGATGTACGTAAAGAATCTGAAGAAGCTAAGCAGCGAGATGCTGAATGTGACTCCGACTGTTAATGCTTAATTGTGTGATCTTATAGGCCGGCTATGAAAGTTGCAGTGATACAAATGGTCAGTGGCCGGAAGATAGAGGCTAATCTTTATGCCGCATCTGAATTACTGAAGCAGGCTGCAGCAGGTGGTGCCGAGTTGGTCTTGTTGCCTGAGAATTTCTATCGCATGGGGGGCAAACGGGGATGGCTCGCATTGGGTCAGCAAAATACATCTCCCGACGGATATTTACGTGAGTTTCTTTCCCGACAGGCGTCCAGTTTAGGTTTGTGGGTTGTTGGCGGTACGCTGCCAACGACAGAGGTAGACATTCAAGAGCGTGCCCCGTTACCTGATAGAGTCTTTACCAGTTGTTTTGTATATTCTCCAGAAGGGGCTGAAGTCAGTCGTTACGACAAGATGCATTTGTTTGATGTGGATGTCGATGATGGCACCGGTCGTTATCGAGAATCGGACACCTATTCTGCGGGCGGTGATCAGCCAGTCATAGCCTCTTTGCCTGATGTAACTTTGGGCTTGTCTATTTGCTATGACTTGAGATTCCCGGAACTCTACCGAGCGCTATCAGAGCTGGGAGCCAATGTATTGGTGGTCCCCTCGGCGTTTACCTATGCCACCGGGCAGGCTCACTGGGAGGTTTTATTGCGCGCAAGGGCCATTGAAAATCAGTGTTATATCTTGGCCGCCAATCAAGGTGGTGCGCACTCTTCACGGCGCCGCACGTGGGGGCATTCATGCATAGTCGATCCATGGGGTGAAATTCTGGCACAAATCGACGCTGGCCCAGGTGTTATTTTTGCAGATCTGGACATGTCTCATTTGGAAACGTTGCGGCAGGAAATGCCAGTACTGGCGCATCGCCGCCTTTAATCCTTTCTTCTTATATTTCCTTTTGTGGGGAATTTTCTAGCGTTTTTGCTCTCTAACTGCATAGATAAATAATTGCCGAAGGGCAGATGGTTTCTATGCGTACATTAGTGTTTTTATTAATAGGTTCTGTATTACTCTACGCTTCAGGTGCTCTCTCATGGCCATGGGATTCTGAGACCGACGAAGTTGTAGATTCTTCCATAACGATGACTGAAGCGAAGCAGCGTATCGCAAGTGGACAAGGGCTTGAAGACATCCCAAGGGATATCTGGAAGCAAATATTGAGCCCTATGGAATATGAAGTGTTATGGCAGGGAGGCACTGAGCGGCCTCACACGGGGGTCCTGTTGAGGGAAAAGCGTGAAGGTGTATTTGTTTCATCTGGCTGTCGTATTCCAGTATTTAAGTCAGAGCATAAGTATAAGTCAGGAACGGGCTGGCCCAGTTTCTGGGAGGCACTGGATAAGGATAACCTGGTACTTAAAACAGATTACCGTTGGGGTATGAAGCGAACTGAAGTCTTGTCAAAGTGTGGGGAGCATTTAGGTCATGTGTTTAATGATGGGCCCCAGCCTACCGGATTGCGCTACTGTATTAATTCGGCGGCTTTGGCCTTCATTCCCGCGGCAACGTCTAATATAGAAGTGTCAGGTCTGGAAGTTAGGCCCTAGATTAGAATGTCTAAGTTAGAGTCCGTCGGACTCTAATACTTCGCGAATATAAATAAATAGTTTGCGTGAACTGGCCGTGATCGATTTGTCTTCGCCTGTCAATTTAGCAAGCTCTTTCTGAGAATTACGAATCAGCTGACGTAAATGCTGCATCTCGCAGTGAGGAAAATCACTGATGAAATCTTGCAGGGCTTGATTTCCATCGTTCAGTAATTGTTGTTGTAATATCTCGGTTTGTTGGGTGATTTGTGCGTGTTGACGGCCGATGTTCTTAACTTTATCAAGTTTATTGCGAATCACTTCATGATCGGTATGCCGCATGAGCTTGCCAATAAGTTGTAATTGGCGGCGGCGTCCTTCGCGGTGCTTCATATTGCGCGCGTCATAAACAGCTTGGCCTAAATTTCCCTCTAGGCCTATTTGAGCCAAATACTTGTCGCCTAGCTCTACCAGTTCCAGACCTAATTTTTGTAGTTCCGCGGCTTCTTGTTTGAGTTGTGTTTTAGATGGCAGTAGATCATCTTCATCATTATCAAAGTGTTTAAAATCACTCATGAAAAAGGCCTTTGAATTGGTGGAAAGTCGTTGTATATAAAAACGCTGTGCGTACAAGCTTTATGCATAAAAAATAGTAGCAAGGCCGAGGAAGGACAGGAAACCCACGACATCGGTTATGGTGGTGAGGGCAACGCCACCCGCCAAGGCGGGATCGATATTTAACCCTTTTAGCGCTATGGGCAGTAATGCACCGGCAATGGCGGCGGTGACAATATTAATGACCATAGCGGCCCCAATGATGAGTGCGATGGTTTGATCGTTGAACCATACTCCCGCAATGGCAGCCATCACTATGGCCCAGAGGGCGCCATTAAAGAGTCCGACTCTAAGTTCCCTGGAGGTTAGCCAGCCGGCGTTACTGCGGCTTATCTTGCCGGTGGCCATGCCTCGAATGACAACTGTTAGAGTCTGGCTTCCGGCGACACCGCCCATGCTGGCAACAATAGGCATAAGCACGGCCAGAGCAACGACCTTCTCGATAGTGTCTTGAAATATGTTAATTACGGATGAGGCAAGAATAGCAGTGAGCAAATTAACACCAAGCCAAATGGCGCGACGCGGTGTGGTGCGTACAGCAGAGGCGAAGGTATCTTCTTCTTCATCCAGGCCGGCTAAACTCATCAGGGAGTGATCGGCATCTTCACGGATCACATCAACTACGTCATCAATGGTGATACGCCCTAAGAGGCGCCCGTCATTGTCGACGACTGGCGCTGATACCCAGTCATGGGTTTCAAAGAGATTGGCGACTTCATTGTCGGGCATGTTGGCGGAAATTGCGTCAACGTCAGTGATCATGACTTCCCGAACGGTGCTGTTAGGCGAAGATATTAAAAGTTTTGTGAGGGGCAGCAGGCCGACAAATTGATCCTGTCGGTTGACGACTATGATGGTGTCGGTTGAATCGGGTAGTTCGTCATGGCGTCGCAAATAACGTAGCACAGCATCCAGTGTGAGACGCGGTCGCACGGTGATGGTGTCCGTGTTCATGAGGCCGCCGGCGGTGTCTTCCTCGTAAGAAAGTACAGACTCTACGCGTTGGCGATCCTGGCTGGACATGCTGGAGAGTACTTCTTTTAGTACTCGCTCAGGCAACTGCTGCAATATGTCGGCTATATCATCGGTATCGAGACCTTCGGTGATCTCAACAAGAGATGCGGTGTCCATACCTTGCAGGAACTGTGACTGTACGTCATCAGATAGTTCCTGAATGATTTCACCCTCGATGGTTTTATCGACCAGGCTCCAGAGAATGCGACGCTGGTAGGGTGGTGATGACTCGATGAGGTGGGCAACCTCTGCGGGGCGCAGATTTTTTAAGGTGCGACGTGCCTGTTGCAGAGCATTGGAATCCAAGGCATCACTGAGATCTCCGAGTTGTAGCAAATCTTCAGCGTTCTTATGCATTGGCTTACGCTCTTTGGGGTGTGTTGCGGTATTTTAATGCTTCATTTTTTAAAAAGGTAGCGGCTTATTACGTTTGGTGAATCTTATTGAGTTGGTGATGTTTATTCTTCTTCGTCAAAGCGGTTGTTGATCAGTCCTATGACGCCCTGCATGGCCTCCTGTTCATCGCGGCCTTCCGCCTCAATATTGATGTCGGTGCCTTTACTGGCGGCTAGCAGCATCAGGGACATAACGCTCTTGGCATCCACCATTTTGCTGCTAACGCCTACTTTTATGGTGCTTTCATAGCGAGCACAAGTTTTTGCCAGCAATGACGCTGCTCTAGCGTGCAGGCCGAGCTTATTGATAATGGTTACCTGTTGTTCGAGCATTGGTATTCCTAATTAGTATGGGCTAGTGAGACTTACCTAATTCTCTGTGGCGTACTAGGCTGTTGTCAAATGTTTGACTGAAATGTTGATAGAGCTTTTCACTGAGATAAACAGAGCGATGTTGGCCTCCTGTGCAGCCAATGGCGACAGTGAAGTAGCTGCGATTGTTTTTTATGAATTCAGGTAGCCAGCGAGTGAGGTGCTGTTTTATGTCTTCGTACATCTGCGTAACCATAGTTTGGTTTTCCAGAAACTCGATGACAGGCTGGTCTTGTCCGGTATAGCCCCTTAACTCGGGTACCCAGTATGGATTGGGGAGGCAGCGCACGTCGAATACCAAATCGGCGTCTATGGGAATACTGTGTTTGAATCCGAACGACTGAAATTGCAGGGCCATATTGTTGCCAACCAGATCTACGATCCTTTCATTAATCAGGCTGCGCAGTTGATGCAAGGTTAGTGCGGTGGTGTCAATGGTGAGGTCGGCTGCATCAATGATGGGCTCAAGGTAGGTTCTTTCCCGTGTGATTGCGTCTGTGAGGTCGACCGTTTGATTGCTTAGCGGGTGACGTCTTCGGGTTTCGCTGTATCTTCTAATGAGTACGTCTGTACGGGCATCCAGAAATAACACTTCGCAGCTCAGATCTGACTTCCTGACCTGTGCAATAAGCTGAGGGAACTGTTGCAGTTCTTCGCCTCGATTGCGGGCGTCAATACAGATGGCCAGATTGCCCTTCTCGGACTGCTTATTAATTTGCTCGATAAGTGCAGGCAGTAATGACACAGGCAGGTTGTCAATGCAGTTGAAGCCTGCATCTTCTAGTGCGTGTAGCGCAATGCTCTTGCCTGCGCCGGAGCGGCCGCTGATGATAACTAGGCGCATCAAGTATTCCCTTGGGCAATTATTTGTTGGCGCATGTGAGTAATGATCATAATGTTTCGATGCTACATTGTGAACCGGAGGGCGTACTTCGTCCGACTAGTCTAAGGAGGTGGCTGCATTGAGCAGGCTTTCATCCGAGCTGGCGTCGCGTAATTGTTTGAGATATTTCGGATTATTAAAACGCTCAGCTAACGCCGCTAGCGCTTGTAAGTGAGTGTCTTGTGTTTCTTCCGGGACGATCAAGATGAAGACAATATCCACCGGTTGGTCATCTACTGCTTCGTATTCAATGGGTTCACTGAGCTTGATTATTCCACCTAGAATACCCGAGCAATTGGCGAGGCGACAATGGGGTATGGCAACGCCATTGCCGAGCCCGGTGCTGCCCAGCTTTTCACGGCTGATTAGGCGGCTGAATATTTCATCGGCATTTAATGTCGGCTGGTCTTGGGCTATGAGGTTAGAAAGATACTCTAGAACGCGTTTTTTGCTGATGCCCTCTACGTCGCAGGCGGTGCGGCGTAGGGACAAGAGGGATTGAATCTGCATAGGTTACCGGTGATTGCGAAGTATTTCTTTGTGTTTAAGAAGTTGCCGGTCAAGTTTATCGGCTAACAGGTCTATAGCTGTATACATATTTTCCGATTCACTCTCGGCAAAAAACTCTTTGCCGCTTACATGGATCAGTGCTTCCGCTTTTTGCCGTAGTTTATCAACAGTTAGTGTGACGTTGGTACTGGTAATTTTATCGTGGTGTTTTTCAAGGCGGCCAATTTTGGTGTTGATGTAATCTTTAATGGCAGGTGTAAGATCAACATGATGACCGCTTAAGTTAATTTGCATGCGTTGCTCCTCTTTTATCACTATGAAAAGTCGAACGAGGTCGACATTGTTTTGTCGCCCCTGTGTTCGATGATGTAGGGGTCGACGGTACATCATGAGGTGAACTTAAACTAGACGTTTACGCTCATTGGATGCGGGTATTCCAATTGATTCACGGTATTTGGCTATGGTCCTGCGGGCAACCTTGATGCCTTGGTCGGCTAGCAAAGTTGTTATTTTGCTATCACTCAGTGGCTTTTGTGGGTTTTCGGCGGCAACCAGCTTTTTGATTAGCGCCCGAATAGCAGTGGATGAGCACTCGCCGCCGGACTCAGTACTTACGTGACTGGAGAAAAAATACTTCAACTCGAAAATACCCTTGGGTGTATGCATGTACTTTTGAGTGGTTACCCTGGAGATGGTTGACTCGTGCATGCCAACTGCTTCGGCGATGTCGTGCAAGACTAAAGGTTTCATGGCCTCGGGGCCGTAATCTAAAAAGCCACGTTGTTTTTCGACAATAGAGGTGGCCACTTTCAGAAGTGTTTCATTGCGACTTTGCAGGCTTTTTAAAAGCCAGCGAGCCTCCTGAAGGTTGTCTTTTAGGAAGGTGTTTTCGCTGCTGGTATCTGCGCGTTTTACGAGTGAGGCGTATTCGTTATTAATACGTAATTTCGGCACAATGTCAGGGTTAAGATTCACTGCCCAGTGATGCTCCTTTTTAGTCACAAACACATCAGGTATCACATATTCCGTGTCCAGGGTTCCAAAGCTGTCACCTGGGCGCGGGTTAAGGGTCTGAATGAGTTCGATAACTTGTTTTAGTTCGTTCTCTTTTATTCTGCAGCGACGCATGATGAGTTTGTAATCACGGCTGCCAAGTTGTATTAAATAGTTCCTAACAATCAGTTTAGCAGTTGCCACGAAGCTTGCATCTTCTGGAAGCTGATTGAGTTGTATAAGAAGGCATTCGCTTAAATCTTGGGCGGCAACACCAGGAGGGTCGTATTGCTGTATTCGATGCAGTACGGCGAGTACTTCATCCTCTTCAATTTCTTCTAACTGACCTATGAGCCCTTGATGGATCTGCAGCGCGTCCATTGAGAGTAGTCCTGAAGGTTCTATCGCATCAATAATGGTAAGGCCGATCATCTGGTCGCGTTGGGATAGTGGTGTCAGGTTTAGTTGCCACGTCAGATGATCTTGAAGTGACTCTTCGGTGCTGGATTGGTGAGCTTCATAGTCGCCATCATCAGCGCTGGCGGCGTTGGTTAGTGTGGCGCTGGGTTGGTAGGTATCGTCCCAGTCGGTATCTACTGGTAACTCAGTGGGTATTGTTTCATCCCATTCGTTGTCTGGTGTGGATTCTTCTGTGGCGCTGGTTTCTGCGTTCTCTTGCGGTTTGGTGTCGGGGGCTTCAGATTGTGTGTTGCTTTCGGTGGTTTGGTCTAAGGATTCATCAAAGTCGTCATCGTCAGACTCAAGCATGGGATTTGAATCTAGGGCTTCTTGTATTTCTTGCTGTAAATCTAACGTGGATAACTGCAAAAGGCGTATTGCCTGTTGCAGTTGAGGGGTCATGGTCAGCTGTTGGCCGAATTTTAGTTGTAGCGATTGCTTCATTCTTGAGCCGATATCATATTAAACAGCCTTAAATGCCATTTGATCTTTATATCGAAGTTTAATCCGCTTGCCGCCAGTGGGCAATAAAATAAAGCAAGAAGTGTGCCGGGCAGTTGGGGTGGTGGGTAAAAGTCAAGTCCAGACTGTTCGATTAAAGACTAAATTGGTGCCCAAGATAAACTTCGCGGACTTTAGCATTGCCGAGCACTTCTTCAGGGCTGCCTTCTGAAATGATATGGCCTTCGCTGACGATGTAAGCCTTTTCACAAATGTCGAGAGTCTCACGTACATTGTGGTCTGTGATTAGAACGCCTAAGCCCCTGTCTTTTAAGTGCTTAATGATTTGTTTGATATCGTTGACTGAAATGGGGTCTACACCAGCAAAGGGTTCGTCCAGTAAAATAAATTCTGGATCTGTGGCGAGTGCCCGTGCAATCTCTACGCGTCGGCGTTCGCCGCCAGATAGGGCCATACCCAAACTGTCCTTAATGTGGGTAATGTGAAATTCTTGCAGTAATTTCTCAAGCTTGGCCTGGCGCTCACTGCGGTTGAGGTCTTTGCGTGTTTCTAAAATGCCGAGGATGTTTTCCGAGACTGTTAGTTTTCGAAAAACAGAGGCTTCCTGTGGCAGGTAGCCGATACCTGCTCTGGCGCGTCCGTGTATGGGTAAATGTGTAAGGATTTTGTTGTCTATGGATACTTGCCCTTC
>JAUVQU010000171.1 GCA_030597965.1 Cellvibrionaceae bacterium | reverse complement strand
TATAAGATTTTAAGAGGCTTTTATGCCGTTATTACTGCTGTTTGTTATTACTCCCGTATTGGAAATGTGGCTGCTGATTGAAGTCGGTGGCCGTATCGGTGCGCCCTTGACCATCGGCTTGGTGCTTCTCACCGCTATGGTCGGATTGGCTCTGCTTAAAAGGCAGGGATTCTCAACCTTAACCCGGGCGAATCAGCGTATGGAGCAGGGACAAATCCCAGCCGAAGAGATGATTACAGGCCTGTTTCTGGCCATAGGTGGCGCCTTGCTGTTGACGCCTGGATTTGTAACCGATGCCATTGGCTTCGCTTGTTTGTTACCCGGTATTCGTGAGCTGTTAATGGGGAAGCTAATCAAAAAGATGTTATCCCAAGGGCAGTTTCAGAGCTCTTTCCACTTTCGTTCTTATAATGCCGATGGGTCGATGACGGATGTGGATGGTGAGATTATCGAAGGTGAGTTCACCCGTGCGGATCGACCTGAGTTAGAAGTACAGGATAAAAAACCAGAAGATACCCAGTAAGCACCATTTTTTTTGCTTTTGGGTGTTGAATTTGGGCTTGCGAGCCCCATCTCTCTGGTGGAACAGAATTATTTGCCCTGTCATTTATAGGGTTGGCCCATAGTCAAAATGGGCGAGATAAGATTCAAGCTGAACGCGACTAGTATCGCGTTAAGCATTTAATAACAATTGGGCTGTTTTTAAGCCTTTGAGTAACATACTTTTTGGAGAATAAAACGATGGCAATTCGCCCTTTACACGATCGTGTTGTGGTTCGCCGCACAGAGGAAGAAACAAAAAGCGCTGGTGGTATTGTGCTACCGGGCTCCGCTCAGGAAAAACCAAATCAAGGTGAAGTGGTTGCAGTAGGCACGGGCCGTATTCTTCAGTCTGGCGAAATTCGTCCACTAGATGTCAAAGTTGGTGACACTGTGTTGTTTGGTCAGTACGGCGCAAACACCGTAAAGATTGACGGTGAAGAGTTGCTGATTCTCAGCGAAGGTGAAATTTTCGGCGTGTTGGAAGCTTAATCCGACACTGTCACAGAGATATCTAAGGAATTAATAAAATGGCTAAGATCGTAAAATTTGGTGATGAAGCCCGTCAGGGTATGTTGGTTGGTGTAAATATTCTGGCTGACGCGGTAAAAACGACTTTGGGCCCTAAGGGCCGTAACGTGGTTTTGGATAAGTCTTTTGGTGCACCGCTGGTGACTAAAGATGGTGTGACGGTTGCGAAAGAAATTGAGCTGGCCGATAACTTCGAGAACATGGGCGCGCAGATGGTAAAAGAAGTTGCGTCTAAGGCCAACGATGACGCGGGTGACGGCACCACCACTGCAACTGTTTTGGCTCAGGCTATTGTCAATGAAGGCCTTAAGTCAGTCGCTGCTGGCATGAACCCAATGGACCTGAAACGCGGTATTGATAAAGCCGTAGTTGCTGCCGTTAAGCACCTACAATCTACAGCTCAGCCTTGTACAGATAGCAAGGCGATTGCTCAGGTGGGTACTATCTCTGCAAACTCTGATACAGAAATCGGTGACATCATTGCTGCCGCGATGGACAAGGTTGGTAAAGAAGGTGTAATCACCGTTGAAGAAGGTAATTCTTTTGAAAACGAATTGGACGTTGTAGAAGGTATGCAGTTCGATCGCGGTTACCTGTCTCCTTACTTCATTACTAATCAAGAGAACATGACGGTTGAGCAAGAGACACCGTTCATCCTGTTGGTTGATAAGAAAATTTCTAACATCCGTGAATTGTTGCCTACTCTGGAAGCCGTAGCAAAAGCTGGCAAGCCACTGGTGATTATTTCTGAAGATCTGGAAGGCGAAGCGCTGGCTACTCTGGTTGTAAACAACATGCGCGGCATTGTGAAAGTAGCGGCCTGTAAGGCGCCTGGTTTTGGCGACCGTCGCAAGGCTATGCTTCAAGATATCGCTATCTTGACGGGCGCTACTGTTATTTCTGAAGAAGTGGGGCTGGATCTTGAGTCTGCTACTTTGGAACACCTGGGCACCGCTAAGCGCATAACAATGAGCAAAGAAAATACTGTGATTGTAGATGGTGCTGGTGAGCACGCTGATATTGAATCACGTGTTGCTCAAATTCGTGCACAAATTGAAGAGTCAACGTCAGACTATGACACTGAGAAACTGCAAGAGCGTGTTGCCAAGTTGGCTGGCGGTGTTGCTGTAATCAAGGTTGGCGCTTCCAGCGAAATGGAAATGAAAGAGAAGAAAGCTCGCGTAGAAGATGCCTTGCACGCGACTCGAGCAGCTGTTGAAGAGGGCGTTGTGCCCGGTGGTGGCGTTGCTCTGATCCGTGCCGTTTCTGCTATTGCAGGCCTGAAAGGTGACAACGATGATCAAAACGCCGGTATTGCTATCGCACTTCGCGCTATGGAGTCTCCACTGCGTCAAATCGTCAGCAACTGTGGTGAAGAAGCTTCGGTTGTAGCTGACCAGGTGAAGAAAGGCGAAGGTAACTTTGGTTACAACGCAGGTACTGGTGAATACGGCGACATGTTGGAAATGGGCATTCTTGACCCAGCCAAAGTGACTCGTGTAGCACTACAGGCCGCTGGCTCTGTTGGTGGTTTGATGATTACTACCGAAGCCATGGTTGCTGATGCACCATCTGAAGGTGGCGGTATGCCTGACATGGGCGGTATGGGTGGTATGGGCGGCATGCCAGGAATGATGTAAATCCTTGGTAGTTACCTAGCTTTAAAAAGGCTCGCTTCGGCGGGCCTTTTTCGTTTCTGGTGATGGTGGGGGTATGCCACTTATCCCTAAGTTATGGGGCGGTATGGGCGGCATGCTAGGAATGATGTAAATCTATGTTCAGTGGCGGTCTTTTCTCTCGATCTCTTCTTGAGTAAAGACTTCCGGTGCTCATGTACTCTTTGTGCATTCCGCGTCGGCTTCTTTACTTGCCTTGATGTCAAAATAAAATTCTCGCTTCTGGGTCGCCAATTAGACGCTAAAGAATAGACTAATTAAAAAGCCCGCTTTCGCGGGCTTTTTAATTTCTGGGCAGTTATTTATTTTTTAGGTTTGTGATCGTGAAGCGCATCTAAATAATCACTGAGCGGGTCGTCTTTATTTAGGTTGTCCTCTTCAAAGAGCATCTGAAAGACATCCTCTACTTTATTGGCGGATTTTACTTTCTCCACGACTTCCGGATGCTCGGCCATCTCGTCGGCAATGGGTGAATTTTTGTGCTGTATGGTTTTGGCAATTAGCTCTACGGCGTGTGTCTGTTTTTCTTTGGCCGTGTTGGCGTCATTGTCGTAGAGTGCATCGAGGAAATCCTGCAGCGACTCATCTTTAGATACCGGTTCTTTGAGTGTGTGATCCTTGTACAAGGCATCCAGAAAATCTTGCAGGCCATCGCTAGAGTGGTGATCGTTTGTGCTCATAGTTTCGGATTCTCTGAGGTTGTTGAATTCTCTTTAGCTTGCCAGCTAATCCCCTATTCTGACAAGGAGTATTGATACTTTGTCTGATACCAGCCAAATAACCCTTATGAGTCATAGGGTTAATAGCGAAAATTGAGCTTAAATACCGTTAAACCTTGCATTGTTAGGGGCTTACGCTTATAAAAGAGCCTGTTTCTGAGGTGCCCCTGAGGGTATTGTTAGGACTATAAAAATATTATAAAAGTCGCCATTGTCTGGGAGATTTACGATGGAATTATTTAACTTTTTGGCCCGTTGGTCACACTTGCTGTTCGGTATTACTTGGATTGGCATGCTTTATTATTTCAACTTTGTACAGGGTGGCTATTTTAAGAAAGCTTCTCCTGAAGCTTTAAAAGATGCAAAAGCACACTTGGCACCTGAAGCACTCTGGTGGTTCCGTTGGGGCGCTATGTTTACATTCGTGACCGGTGTGATCCTGCTGGTGGGTGTTCATCACAGCAACGTGATGAATACTTCCATTATTGTGGGTGCCACTATGGGTACTTTGATGTTTCTTAACGTTTGGTTGATTATCTGGCCTGCTCAGCAAATCGCTTTAGGTATGAAAGAAGGTGATGGGCCAGCGGCTGGTGCTAAAGCGCTATTGGCTTCTCGTACCAACGTATTGTTCTCTGGTCCTATGTCGCTATTCATGCTGGCTGGCGCGCACAATGGCGCCTACGGCTCTGGCAACATCAATCTGCCTATGGCCGACATGACAGGTTTGTACGTTGCTTTGGCTATTGTTGCGGCTTTGGAAGTGAATGCGATCGCTGGTAAGCAGGGTCCTATGACCACTGTTAAAGGTGTGATTCACTGTAGCTTAGGTTTGACTGCTGTATTGGCTTTGGTTATTGCTTACCTGTAAGCAATAACTTTAAGTTCATAGAAAACCGGTATCTGTTTGACGGATGCCGGTTTTTTTATGGGTGAAATATGAGGGATTGTGGTGTTATTCCCTGTTTGCTGCTGTCCAATGGCTGGATGGTTTGGTATAAAGCCACATTAAGCACTATTAATAGATGGAGAAGGACTCGTGGAACGCAAGGAACCCACATTATTTAATGTAGACGCATCTGAGAATGACACGCGGGCGTCAGCGCCAAAAGTTCCCCGTGATGATGTTTCACACTTGAAAAGAGCATCGGGATCACTGCCGCCATTAAAGGCACCGGCGGCAAAATCATCTAAGCACCCAATTATTATGATTGTGATTATTCTAATTATTGGTTTCTGTGGTTTTATCTATACTCAGTTAGCTCAGTCACAAGCAGCTTTAATGGCGGCGGAAAATCGTATTCAGAATTTGGAGGGGCGATTAGAGCTTACGGGCGATGAGGCGACTCAATCGGTAGCGGCGCTTCATGTGAAACTAAAAGAAGCCGACTCGGAGATTCGTAAGCTTTGGGATACACGCAAAGTGAATCTTGACGCTATAGGTAAAAATGACGCTAGTGTTTCAGGTTTAAAGAAAACACTGGCTGGTTTGGATCGGTCGCTGGCGGGCCTGAAAAAAAATCTTGGTGGTACGCAAAATCAGTTAAAAAGATTAAATGATACGGTGGCTGGTTTGCAGGTTAGTTTGGGTAATGTTTCCATTACAGCTTTAGCTAATGATGTTGCCTCTAACAAAGTGGCATTGAAAGCGGTTAACTCGCAATTTAGTGCGCAAAAGCAAACGGCGACCGATCAGTTAGGTCAGGCTAAATTCCAGTTGTCACGGTTGCAGAATGAGTTGTCGGTTCGAATTTCAAATACAGAAGAGG
>JAUVQU010000245.1 GCA_030597965.1 Cellvibrionaceae bacterium | reverse complement strand
GCGCAGGGCCTCAAAGACAATCGCATTGTGATTCATGATGTCACGTTTTGGCTCTTCAGCCAGTTCCACATTCGGGAAGCGTTTCATCAATTCACACATTGAAACATACAGCTGGTTTTTAGCCAGTGCCGCACCGATGCAGAAACGAGGACCATAACCAAACTGCAGTTCAGGCTTGAAGACTCGCGTCACATCAAACTTCTCTGGGTTCTCGCAATACTCTGGATCCCAGGATTGCACCTGTGGCATTAACAGCACCATCTGCCCTTTCTTGATCTGCTCGCCACACAGCTCCATATCTTCTGGGGCATAACGCGCAAAACCCATTTTCGCCATGATGCCCCAGCGCTCAACCTCAGCAAATGCGTGAGCAAATGCCTCGGGACTGGAGATGGCCGTAGCCACCTGATCCTTGTGTTTTAGGAAGGCATAAATCATCCACTGCTGAGCCATCAGCGTGGTATCCGACCCTGCACCAATCAGTGCCACTACCAAAGTGATAATGTCCCACTCGTCAAAATCAGGATTCTCCGCCTCAACCTGCAGCAAGGTACTTAAAAAGTCATTCTGCTGTGGCTGGTCACGGCGCTCGGCAATCACCTCTTTTAAAATATCAATCGCTATATTGGTAGCATCTACGGCGCGCTGACGTTGCTCGGGTGGCAGTGTTGGGTTGAATGCCTCGGTGAAATACATCACCACCGGCTCGAAATCTTCCCAGTATTTTTCGGGAATCCCCACCATTCGAGTGATAGATATAAAAGGGATTTTCTCAGCGATTTCTTTCTTATAATCAAATTCTTCAACGTCACCCAAATCATCAAAAAGCTTTTTAACCTCCGGCTCAATTTTACGCTGGATCTCTTCCACCACGTTGCGGGAAAAAGCCGGCGAAACAATTTTACGAACCAAGCGGTGATGCGTGGGGTCTGCCAACAAGCTGTGTCCAATCAAAGCCTCTTCGTAATTACCCCACTCCTCTTTTGGCGGCCTCGGTGGCGCAAATTCCCAATCATAAAAGTCCGACAATAAAGGCTCATTTTTCCAGCAATCCTTAATGTCTTCAATTTTTGTCATCATCCACGCTTGCCACGGTTCATAAAACACGAGACGTCCGCGCTTATTCAGCTCCAGTAACTGGGGTACTGGGTCATCGCAATACTCTTGAGAGAATGGGTTAAACACATCCGCCAATGGAGGCAAGGTTTCTTCTGTAGTTCCGACTGTAGTTCCGACTGTATTTGTCATTATTCTTTTACCTAACACCAATTTAATATGAGACAAACTGTTAATACTGTATCACAACTTATCCTAAATTTATTGCTACTCTGCCCCCAATCACACCCGCTCCCTACATCCCATCAAGAACACTCTATCTCTCCTGAATAGAGCGCATACGTTGAGCGAATTGACGAGCCCAACGATTAAATACCTGGCGAATCTCAAATTGATTATTCAGCCAAGTATTTTTCTCCCAGCGAGTTCCCGCCGCCCGCTCATCTTCGATATGAGCCAACAGGCGGCCACTCGCTCCATCGCGCAACTGGATTTGTATCGTGAGATCACCCGCGCCCTCACTGTAATAATCCACAGCTGGATCACGGCTTTTAAAGTCATCCTTTGGCGCCAATGGCGCTATTTCCAGCAAACTCGCATTAATAACTACGACACCTGCTCCCTGTTTCTGTGCCAATTGAAATCCAGCTTTCTGTAAAGCGGCTGTCATGGCTTTTTCATAGTAGCCCGCCAACATCTGACGATCTTTATCCGTCATTTTCCAGTCGCCCCATGGATTTGTGCTGTGCCGCGACGGCTCATAATCCACTTGCGTATTCGATGTATCCAGAGGGGACAGATAAAAGGATTTATATTCACTAACATCAACATCCATGGCGACAAACACATCGTCTGCGGTGGTACCAACCACCCGGCTCAAACCATCCTTCATTTCAGCATCAGGGCCAGTCTGTATTTTAGGCTCACCGGCACAAGCCGCGAGAACCAGCGCTACCAATAACAAAGCGAAAAATCTAAACATGATCAATACCCCAGAAGACCCAATGATTAAGACGGCTGTATAAATTGCACCAACGTATTGATATACGTGACCATAATAACCACCTTCTGTTCTTTTAATCAGCACATAACCACTGGCGTTAACAATTATTTACCCACCACTGGAGTCGACGCATCAAGGCCAAACCGCTACACTTTGCAGGCTACTTATTATTGAGCGCAACTTGCGCTGTGACGCGCCCCAGAAACAGGCGCGCCCTTAAAACAACAGGACAACCCATGAGTAAACGCCATTTTTCCAAGCTATCCACCACCATAGCGACGCTGATAGCTTGCGCAAGCATCCACGCTCAGGCGGACAACCTATCCGACATCTACGCGCTCGCACTTGAAAATGACCATCAAATCAAAGCGGATACCGCTGCCTGGAAGGCTGGCCTGGAAGCTAAAATTATTGGACGTTCAGGACTGTTACCGCAAGTCAGCGCTACGGCCAACTTCTCTGATACCGAATACACAACCACTGGTTTCTCCCAGCCAGAACCAGGTACAGATAGCTCAACGACCGACAACGAGAATGAGGCCTACAAAGTCAGCTTAACCCAGCCCATCTTCAATATGGCGGCCTGGTATGGCTACAAACAAGGCAATGCGCTGAGCCAACAAGCTGAGGCACAATTTAATGCCGACCAACAGGCGCTGATCGTCCGTGTTACCGAAGCCTATTTCAATGTATTGCGCACCATCGATAACATGGAGACCTCACAAGCTGAAGAAAAAGCCTTTGGGCATCAACTAGAGCAAACCCGCCAACGATTTGAAGTGGGATTAACGGCAATTACCGATGTACACGAAGCTCAGGCTGTTTTTGATACAGCGACAGCCACCACACTCGAAGCCATGGGTAATCTAGGTATTGCCTTTGAAGAGCTGGAAGTACTGACTGGCCAGCCACATGAAAGCGCTGCGCCACTGGCAAGCTCCTTCCCGGTGATACCACCAGAACCTGCCACGCGTAGCGAATGGGTCGACTTTGCACTGCAAAACAACCACAGCTTAAAAGTGGCAAAATTCAACGCCGAATCG
>JAUVQU010000206.1 GCA_030597965.1 Cellvibrionaceae bacterium | reverse complement strand
TGAAAACGCTCAAGTGGGTTATTGCCCGCAGGACAGTACCGACGACTTTGATTGTGAGCTGAACCTGTTTGAGTGGATGTCCCAGTGGCGTACGCCTAAGCACGATGATCTGGCTGTACGAGGCATGCTAGGACGCTTACTGTTTACCGCTGATGACGCCAATAAAAAAGCGAATGTGTGCTCTGGTGGTGAGAAAAACCGCCTGTTGTTTGGCAAACTAATGATGATGAATACCAATGTATTGATCATGGATGAGCCAACCAACCACTTGGATCTTGAGGCCATTGACGCATTGAATGTGGCGCTTAAAAACTACGATGGCACGCTTATTTTTGTCAGTCATGACCGCGAGTTTGTATCCTCTTTGGCTACTCGCGTGATTGAGATTAAAGATCAGCAGGTGATCGACTTCCAGGGTACATACAATGAGTATCTGGCCAGCCAGGAAAGGGTGTTGGCTGTCGCCTGATCGATTGAGTCAGCGGCGTTCCAATAAAAAAGCACCTTAGGTGCTTTTTTATTGGAAGCTCACTTAACTTATACCTTTAACTACGCCTTTAATCCAGCTTTTAACTGCAAGCTTTGGCTATACTTCCCCAACGAATTCTATGCAAGGTAAAAGTAACGTGAAAAAGTGGCTGATCGCCCTGTCTGTATTACTCAACATTGTGGTTCTAATCGTTGCTGTGACGATGATGTTTTATCGTGGCGAGATGGTTAGGGCTATGCAGGCCTCCAAAATTGAGAGCCGAATTGATTTCTTTGAGCAATACCCTGTTTCTGATCATGACATTGTTTTTCTTGGTGACAGTATTACTGCGAATGCCCAATGGAATGAGCTGTTTACGGGTATTACCGTTAAAAATAGAGGCGTTGCCGGTGATACTACGGTCAATGTGTTAGCGCGGTTGGATCAGGTAATACAGGGTCAGCCCCAAAAAGTATTTCTTTTGGTGGGTACCAATGACTTAACCCACGGTCCGGCGGACAGAAAAGCGAGTTATCAAAACTATCTCACCATTGTTAACCGTATTATCAATGAGTCACCGAATACCCAGTTAGTACTGCAAAGCTTAATGCCCAGAAATAAGGCTTACCGGCAGGAGATCGAATCCTTTAACGCATTTATTGAAGGTTTGGCCGCAAGTAAAGACCTGCGTTACATCAATCTTTATCCGCACTTTTTGAGTAAACAAGGTGAACTCAAAGAAGAATTAACCAACGATATTCTGCATATTAATGGCGAAGGTTATCGATTGTGGCGCTCGTTACTGGCACCGCATGTGCTGTCTATTGGTATGAGTACTAGTAACCCTGCGGCGATTAACCGGCTTAAAAAAGATCCCCTGGCGGAAGCTTTTAAACACCAGCAAAGCAATGTGCAGGTGATGGGTAAGGGTGTGGTCGATCGTTTATTACCAGATGATATAGACGGCAGTCAGCATCAGCGGTTTATTTTAAAGCTAACTTCGGGGCAGACCTTGATGGTGGCTCACAATATTGATCTTGCTCCGCGTGTAGAGCGTTTGCGTGCTGGTGATAGTGTGGCGTTTTACGGTGAGTATGAGTGGAACAGCATGGGCGGAGTTATTCACTGGACGCATAAGAGTGGCGATCACCATTCACCGCACCCGGGCGGCTGGTTGAAGCACCAAGGTAAGACTTACCAATAGTGAAGCGCGCTCGTCTGGATAATTTTCTCCGTACCCGGCTTGATATTAATCGTCGAGATGTTCGCGTCTTGCTTGCCCGAGGTTGCGTGAAGGTGGACGGTGTACTGGCGACTGAAATTAATCAGGTCATTGATCAGTTCAGTCATATCAGTCTCGACGATGAAGTTCTGCAGGCTTATCAGCCAACCTACATCATGTTGAATAAGCCCGCAGGCATCGTCAGTGCCACCAGGGATGAAAAACACACGACAGTGATTGATCTTTTGGATTGTGATGATAAAGCTAGTCTGCATATTGTTGGGCGCTTAGATTACAACACTACAGGTTTGGTGTTGCTAACTAACGATGGTAGTTGGTCCAGTCGGATTACAGAGCCAGACCAAAAAGTTTCCAAGCGTTATCGTGTCACCCTTGAAAAACCTTTAACACCGGAATATACCGAGGCTTTTGCGGCAGGAATTTATTTTGCGTTTGAGGGTATTACAACGCGTCCTGCAAAACTTACGATTCTTAGTGGCCATCTTCCCGAAGGTCATGTTGCCGAAGTGGAGCTGTTGGAAGGACGCTATCACCAGATAAAGCGTATGTTTGGCCATATGGATAATAAAGTGGTGGCACTGCATCGATTTTCTGTGGGAAATTTAGAGTTGGATGCATCGTTACAGCCCGGAGAGAGTAGGGCTTTAACTGAACATGAAGTTAATAATATTAAATAGAGATGGACATGGCTGATTTTCAGGGCGACAAGAAAGAATATTACGGTGAGCACTTCTCGGGTATTGATGCCAGTGGTGAAGCCTTTCGAGAAAAAGAATTTGAAGGCTGTAACTTCAAAGATTGTGATTTAAGTGAGGTGAGCTTTCGATCGTGTAGGTTCATCGACTGTAATTTTGAAAATTGTAACCTGAGCCTTACGGACTTCTCCTATTCACGTTTCACCGACGTTATTTTTGACCACTGTAAATTAGTGGGTGTGGATTGGACTAAGCTGAACTGGCCAAACTTAGTGCTGAGTTCACCTCTCCATTTTAAACAGTGCATTCTTAATGATGCGTCTTTCTTTGGCTTGAACATAGAAGAAATCGTGATTGAGGGCTGTAAGGCGCACGACGCCGACTTTCGCGACGCTAAAATGGGTCAGTCGAATCTGACCTATACGGATTTCCGTCATGCTCTGTTTAATAAAACGGGACTTCGCAATGCGGATTTTAGTGAGGCTGAAAACTACGATATTGATATCTTTAATAACGATATAAAAGGCGCTAAATTTTGTCGTGATCAGGCCGTAAACTTACTGGTGGGTCTGGGTATAGAGCTGGTGGATTAAAATATGTTGCGGCTAATGCTTTAAATTACTGTAATTTGCCGATAATCTGGAGGCAATACCCCTAAAGGTTTCATGGATAGATGCTAAAAGATATCCCCAATATACTCAGCTCTATGCGGTTGTTGTCGTCGCCGGTACTTCTGTATTTGGCGTTTATTGGCAAACTGGAATATTTTTTAACCCTGTTTATCTTTTCAATGCTGACAGACATACTGGATGGTTATCTGGCTCGCAAGTTAGACTCCTGCACACCATTAGGGGCCAAACTGGATACTCTTGGTGATCTATCCATCTATTTGATTCTGCCTCTGTGCTTTCTCTGGCTCTACCCCGATCTGTTTATGCAAGAAGTCTTGTACGTAGGCGCGTCGATGGTTTTGGGAATCATTCCAGTATTGGCCGGAATCGCTAAATTCGGTGTGATACCCAGCTTTCATACCTGGGGCTCTAAATTTGCGGCGGGGTTGATGGGCATTGCCATGGTGCTATTGTTCGGCCTGCAGGAGGTGTGGCCATTTCATATTGTCGTGATGTTCCAGTGCCTGATTACGCTGGAAGGCTTGCTGATTATCTGGTATTTGCCTGAATTGAGAACCGATGTGAAATCCTTCTGGCATATAACCCGGCAGAAGAATCAATGAATCTTTAGCGTTCCCCTGTCGTTTAAAGCGGCATCCAATAATTGATAATCCCTTGATCTAGATCATATTGATAATTATTCTCATTAGCGTTATAGTGCCTCCCATCGTGAATTGGAGTGTGTTTACCCTCCTAGTGCAACATCAATCGCGAACCAATCAAGACAATTAAAAACCTATTTGCTGGAGAGAGTAAATGTTCAAACCTAGTCTTTTGGCTGCCGCCATTACTTTAACGGCAGTATCTGCCCAAGCCGCAGAAACCCCATCACTGGAAGAAATGTGGCAGGTGATTCAACAGCAGCAGGCTGAAATTAAAAGCCTGAAATCTCAGTTGAACCAAACTGAAACCAAGCTGGAGCAAACAGAAGTCAAAGTGGCCGCCACCGCGGATGCCGTAGAGCAGGGCGTTGTGGGTAGTGAATCCACCGCTAAAATGGCCTCTTGGATTGAGAAAACCTCTATTGGTGGTTATGGCGAGCATCATTTCTCGCATTACTCTGATAACCAGCAGACTGACGGTAAAGGTGGCCTTAAAGATCTAGATGACACAGTAGATGCCCATCGTTATGTGTTGTATTTCGGGCATCAGTTCAGTAACGACCTGCGTTTCTTTTCTGAGTTCGAACTTGAGCATGGTATTGCCGGTGAAGATCAACCGGGTGAAGTGGAGCTGGAGCAAGCCTACATTGAGTGGGATTTTGCTGAAAAGCACAGCCTGCAGTTGGGTCAATTTCTGGTGCCT
>JAUVQU010000230.1 GCA_030597965.1 Cellvibrionaceae bacterium | reverse complement strand
CCTTTCCAGTCAGCGGGGATCTCATTACGCCAATAAGCGTTTACGCTCATTGATTGATTGCCGTCAGTAATAATAACCAGCTCATCCCCCTCCCCTTCAAAGCCCATCAATGATGGTGTTGATCCAGTTCCATGCCCCCAACTGTTATCGTAAGGAATAGCCCACGCACCGTCGGCCTCATCGGTAGAGAAACCATTGCCGGTCCAGATCACCTTGTGCATATATTCTTGAGAGGCAATATAGATGCCGCCATTTTTATCCAGTGCCGGGGCATTGCGTACCCAGCCATAACCCGTTGGTCTGGTCGCTTTTTCAGCCGCACCTTCATTGTGCTGAAGATCGGCAATGTGGTACTCGCTAAAGTCTGGCTTAATCGCCAACAACTTACCTGTATCGGTCACGGTCACAATCCAACCGTCATAGGTCATATTCAGACCCATCGCATTTTGACCCGCCAACTCTGCCGGGTAGTCGAAGCGACGCTTCAACACGATAGCCGAATCACGCACACCCTCTTCCGCATCACTAAAGGCTTCTATGTAACCCGCTTTATTGGCCAGATAATAATCATTATTGTTATCCAACAATGTGTAAACGGAAGCCAATGAGGTTAGCTTTTGCGCCTCTTGAAAAGCACGAACAAGAGCAAAGAAGCCCTCATTGTTATCGTTAAAATAACCAATGGCATCATCGGCCTGCTCTTCAGTCCATACCGGCACACCATCGATCATCCTAGTACTTAGAATTTCATGGGTATCAAAATCAATTTTAATAATACGATCTAAGCCATTACTCCAATAAACACGCTTACCGTCTGGGTATTCACTTGAGGTATAAGAACCAAAAAACGCCGGACCGGTATGAATATATTCAATTTCATCGGCCTTCAATTGACGGGTAACGTCCACAGGACCAACACTCGGCATCACATCCTGCTGCGCTGTGTCACCATGAGGGAACGGGTTTTGAGAATCTGCCAGATAAGGGTTTTTAGGCGCAAGCTGCGCAGCCGAAATTGATGTTGCAATACAACTGGCGACCAAGACAGAAATCACCTTGTGCTTAATCATCATAACTTTCCTTTATTTCTCAACTTCGAATAGTCACACTACGATTGAAAGAGTTTTCAACATGACATAAACCCAAATAATTGATTTCAATTATTCTTTTTACCCCCCGACAGACCGGCAACAAAAACTACTTATTCTTCTTGCTGCAGCCTATCATTTCCCCCTGTAACATTGCCCCCTGCAACCTAACTGAATAACGATAAGTAGATGTATAACATTAGTCAACTTTAACCCCCAGGCTCAACTACTATATCCATCCCAGACACCCACCCCAGCTACGCACGCAGTCGAGAGCCATGCGTTAACAAATGAAGACAAATGAGATAGAGCACCACGATAGAAATACCCACCCCCATTAACGCCGACGGAACGCTGATATCACTCACCCCCAAAATACCGTAGCGGAATGCATTGACCACATACAGCACTGGATTCAATTTGGAGACACCCTGCCAAAACTCTGGCAGCAAACTGATGGAATAGAACACGCCGCCCAAATAGGTTAATGGCGTCAACACAAACGTCGGAATAATAGAGATATCATCGAAAGAATTGGCATAAACTGCGTTCACAAACCCCATCAGTGAAAACAGCACACTGGTCAAAATGACCACTATGATCGTGGCACCAATACTGTGAACCTGTAAATCAGTAAAGAACAACGACATCAGCGTCACAATCAAACCAACCGACATGCCCCTTGCCACACCGCCCAGGGTATAACCCAATAGAATGATGTAATTAGGTGTTGGCGACACCAGCAGCTCTTCAATACTGCCCTGAAACTTGGCGCTGTAAAAAGAAGACACCACATTAGAATAAGAATTAGTGATCACCGACATCATAATGAGACCCGGCACCACAAAGCTCATATAGTCATAGCCACCCATCTCACCGATACGCGAGCCAATCAAGTTGCCAAAAATAACAAAATAGAGGGTCATAGTGATGGCGGGCGGCACGAGGGTTTGCACCCAGATTCGCATGAAGCGGTGAACCTCTTTACGGACGATGGTTGAAAATGCAATCCACTGCTCACGAGTCATCATGACTGAGTCCCCTTCTTGTCATTTACCAGCGACAAAAACAACTCCTCCAGGCGATTCGACTTATTACGCATGCTCAACACATGAATATCGTGATCACTTAACTGGGCAAACAGTTCATTAAGCGAGCAGCCTTTCTCCACATCCACCTCCAGAGAATGCTCATCGACGAGACGCAACAAATACCCGCTCACACTTGGAGCCTCACTGATAGATTCCCGCACATCCAACACAAAAGTCTCTCTGTTTAACTGCTTCAATAACGCCTTAATACTGGTGTTCTCAACAATATGGCCATGATTAATAATGGCTATATTGCGGCACAAACTTTCCGCCTCTTCAAGGTAATGAGTCGTCAAAATAATAGTAGTACCCGCTGCGTTGATCTCCTGTAGGAATTTCCACATAGAGCGTCGCAATTCGATATCCACGCCAGCCGTCGGCTCATCCAGAATCAGCAATCGTGGCTCGTGGATCAAAGCACGAGCAATCATCAAGCGGCGTTTCATACCACCAGACAACATGCGCGCAGGCGTTGAGCGCTTTTCCCACAGTCCCAGCTTTTTCAAATACTTTGTCGCCCGTTCTACTGCCAACGATTTTGGCAAACCGTAATAACCGGCCTGCTGCACAACAATATCCTGCACTTTTTCAAATTGAGAGAAGTTAAATTCCTGCGGCACAACGCCAATTTGCTTTTTCGCTTCCGAGAAATGAGTATCTATGTCGTAACCAAAGATACTCACCTGCCCCGCTGTTTTACGCACCAACGAACACAAGATGCCTATCGTCGTCGACTTGCCCGCACCATTAGGCCCCAGTAAGGCAAAGAAATCCCCCGCCTGTACTTCCAGGTCGATACCTTTCAAAGCCTGAAAACCATTCTCGTAGGTTTTTTCTAATTGGCGTATCTGTAAAGCTGGAGTCATAAGCCCTTACCTATTTTCCACAAAAAATTCATAGTGAGTTAAAATACCATTTCTATCAGTAATCCACATTCTTACCACTAAAGAATTAACACTATGACGACCAACACCTACCAAGAGCATCATTTAAAACTCATCCAGGCACTGCTCAACGCTGCACAGCAAT
The DNA here is from genome assembly GCA_030597965.1 of Cellvibrionaceae bacterium. Classification (GTDB taxonomy): domain Bacteria; phylum Pseudomonadota; class Gammaproteobacteria; order Pseudomonadales; family Cellvibrionaceae; genus JAUVQU01. Next base: position 592 of record JAUVQU010000230.1, on the reverse strand, counting down.
CACCACGCCTAAACGATGAGGCCCTACTTGATGAGGCCGATCAAGAGTTCCTCAATAACCTTCAGGCCCTCAGCCAAAGCACAGGGATTAACGAAGAGTTTATAGCACTGGGCCAATCCACTCTGTCGCGCATAGTAGCTCGCTACCCAGAGTTAACACCCCATGCCCACCGCGACTTATTTTGGTTGTTTGGTGGAGACTGTCTCCACTATATGCCCGACGATGAAATCCAAATTTATCAGCGCCTGGATGAACGTCGATTTGAGCAGGAAGCTGCCGGTGAGCCCTTCAACTTTACAGAAGAGAGAGCCAGGATATTTGGTCTACACTAAATAAAGCCCCACGAACAAGAATAAGCGATATGACCAATAGACTGGAACACAACACCGAAATGGCTATCTTTCTTTAATAGCCACTGGTTACTTGCGCCCTTCTACCTTGGGCCTATTGTCAGCCTTCTAATCCTGCTCATCAAATTCGGGCAGGCGTTATTCCATCTGACCCCGGAAGTACTCACTCTTACTGATAGCGAGGTCATTGTCGTTATATTGCGGCTAGTGGATATGTCCTTGATTGGCGGCCTGCTGTTACT
>JAUVQU010000119.1 GCA_030597965.1 Cellvibrionaceae bacterium | reverse complement strand
TTCTCTAGACCAAATGGGTAGTATATTGGGTAGTGAAATTATTTTTTTTATGTTTTTTTGTAATATTTAATTGATTTTTAAGATATTTTTTTATAAATCAATATTAAGATTCAGAATATTGAGTGATATTTCTCGCGGCTAACGATCATGGTTAGCCGTTAGGCAGGCGAAAGTCAGTATGTAGGCGCTTCCAATGTTCTCGAAGCGCCTGCTTATGAGGCTCATACATGGGCAACCCTATTAATGCGTTTGGCCACAGGGTGCTCGCTTTATCAAGCGTGTCATCTAGGTGAGGCTTGATTAAGCGCCAAGGAATATCGGCTTTTTTAGCCCATTGCTGAAAGCTTTCCATGGAAGTTTGATACCACGCTTTTTGGCCCGCCAAATTGAGCGCAGTAGTACGCTCGTTTTTCAGATATACGCTGGTGGTCACAATATCGTAAGCGGGTGATAACCGTGGTGTGTAGCGGTCAGCGTACAAGAGGCTCCAGTTTTTTAAGTGCGCATCGCCATTGGCTAGCAAAATATTTACCAGAAGGCGTCGGGCAAATTGCTGGGCATCCGTAATAGCATCACCGGAAAACTGGTACAAAATACGGCCGATTTGCGCATAGTTAGCCGAGCCATACTTCTCATGGGGATATTTCGCTAAGACTTGAGCAAAATCTTCCATATGAACGCGCTCGGTGCCGTGCACTCCGCTCTGACGATCAAAACGCTTGATAGCAAACGCCATAGGCTCTTCTGGTAAACGGATAGCAGGCAGATTGTCTAACGTATCAAGCGCAACCAAGCGAGTTTCGGGCATATCGATGCCTGCCAGTGCCGCCAGTTGCATTGCCGAAAATTCGTTTAAAGGAACGTAAGCATGTTGGGTAGAGGGCGTTTTGATAATCCACTCACCCAACGCCTCATGGCCATCATTTACGGCGCTATGGACTAAGTTATAACGGCCATATTTCTCCTTCATGGAGAATTTCATCTGTACGCCAGCCAACGAGAATTTATTGCCAGGCGTTAGTATAGGTGGGTATTCAATGGTTTCAGGTCGTGCGTGTGGTAACCGAGCCAGTACTTTCGCCGGGATGTTGTCTGTGGTGAGAGGACGAGCGATAAGGGCACCGGGGAGGTCAAGACCAAGCCATGCTAGAAGAGAGAACTCATGGTCAATATGGGTTTTCAAACTATGCGCTAGCAGTTCACGCAGCGCACCTTCAGGCAGCAGGTTAGATAATAAGGGATGCAGCCGTTGGTGCCTCGACCAGTCTCTCGCTAAGATCTCTTCCGATTTAGGGAAATTAGGGTGCGTAATCAGGCTTAGCGTTGGGCGCTCAGAATTGTGGCGAAATTCATCAGCGAACAGCAGGATATTCTTGCCATGGGAGTAACCCGCAAGATGGCCCACCACGCTCCCATGCAGAGAGAGCTGCAGAATACTCAATCGATCCATTTAGCCCGCCTTTAAACGGTTAATCATCCCCTAATAAGCCTTTCCAAGGATTATCGATGACGCTATCGCTGGTATCTTCCTCACTGGGAGCCGCTGCGTCTGCCGTATGGCTCGCGAGTAGAGCCAACACGGCGTCGCGCTTCTCACGGGGGATCAGCATAATCTCGCTATTCAGCCCTTTAGCCACCAGCTCTAACGTGCTGAGGCGCGGGTTACCACTGGCTTCAAGCCGCTGATACTGCTGGCGCGACATACCCACCCGCATCTGCATGTCACTCTGCTTGAAACCCAGCTCAACACGGCGCGTTTTGATCTGATCCAGTAGCAGCATAGTGAAGTCGTCAAATAAGTTGCTTTTTAGTCTATAGCAACACATTAGTTGCTATTTTTTTAAAAAGCAATTTATACGATGACATTTTGGCCAAGCTGGAATGGATATTATGATTGCTGATAGCGAAATGAACATGGTTAACAGGAAATTTTAGACCTATAATCCGGTTAACCGGATCGCTTTCCTGCCCAGGAGTCGCTCGTGAATCAAGCCGAACTGAATAAAGAAGAGCTGTGCCGCTATATTTGCCAGGAATTACCTCGCCATCGCTTACAGCAAATGCTCGAAAGCATCGAAGCGGCTTTTCAGAAGAGTGATAGCCATCTCAAAGAGACGTATAAGCACGTGCCGCTGGCAGGGCCAGGGCCGCAGTCCCATCATTTCACGGTGCAGGAAGCTCTGCTAAGCCTGCCAAAAGATGAAAAATTTGAAGCGAGTAACCAAGCGACTAAGCCTGCGGGCGGCTATTACGCACTTATTCGTGCAGGTACCATGCAAATCACTACCAGCGTTATTACGATGGGTAGGACACCTCCTATTCGAGATGCTAAATTCCGGCGCGATCTTAGGAGGGAAAATGAACGGCTGGAGAAACAACATCCTGATCTTTTTAAGGCATCCGCCTCACCTTTAGGGCCTAGCCAAGAGAATCTTCATGCGTTATTGCTGCCTCACACAACAAAGTGGTCAGAAACTGATCACAGTAGCCCAATCTGTGTGACTCTAGCGGTGCCCTACAGTGATCCTAGTGCAGGGTTTCATTTGTATATGGATATAGGCCAGCTGTGGCAGTACTACAGTGAAGCAGGCGAGGAGGTAGAAGATATTGCCTATCCGACCCTGCGTGATAGGATGCGTCGCGCCGAGAGTCTGAATCAACGTGAAGGTGGAAACGAGTGACATGAGAACAGGGGTGGATGGCTTTCAAGGCCAGCGGTTGAACCAACTGCGCATGGCCCAAAATCTGACCCTCGCGGAGCTGGGAGAGCAGTTAGGGCGCTCTTCCAGCACGGTGTCGGCCTGGGAAAAAGGCTCCCAGCTACCAGAGGCTGAGTCGTTTGATCGCCTTTGCCACGTGTTTAACGTTTCTCGTATGTGGTTTTTAAAACCAGTTCCACCGGTTATTCAGGAAAGCCAACGACCTTATTTTTTCCGTTCTCAAGCCTCTGCTCATAAACAGGCGCGTGAAAGATCACAGCTCTATTTAGCGTGGCTACAAGAAATCTCCGACTTCTTTCAGGAGGCGATGGATTGGCCAGAAGTCAATGTGCCGATGCTGGAGGCCGACGACTGCCGATTGATTAGCGATGAAGAAATAGAAGACATTGCCAGAGAGTGTCGTGAGGCTTGGAAGCTAGGTTCTGCTCCTATCCCAAACGTGATTCAAGTAATGGAAAATGCGGGAATTATCTGCACTCGCGCTACCCTGGGGCACGTCAAAATGGACGGTGTTTCCCATGTCTCCGTTTTAGATGGCCGACCTTACGTGTTGATCGCTGAAGACAAAGCCAATGCCATTCGTAACCGCTTTGATGCCGCGCATGAACTAGGGCACGTAGTGCTGCACTCCAAAATACCGGCTGCGCAATACGCTAAAAAAGAGTTGTATGACCTGTTAGAAGGGCAGGCACACCGTTTTGCCAGCGCTTTTTTAATGCCGCCCGAGAGCTTTGCGCAAGAGGTCGTATGGCCAACGCTGGATAACCTACTTTCGCTCAAGTCACGCTGGAAAGTCTCGGTGGCGTCGATGATCGTTCGCTGCCGTGATTTATCGCTGCTGACTGAACAGCTAGAACTAAGGCTGTGGAAAGGGCGTTCGGCGCGTAAATGGACGAAAGGCGAGCCAGGCGATGATGCGTTGGCTTTCGAGCAACCCAAGCTGATGATGCGCGGCGCTCACCTTCTGGTAGATAACGGCATCTTTGAACGCACTGAACTGGTTCACCAGATTGGCCTGCCGCCAGAGACGATTGAGATGCTGTGTAATTTACGCCCAGGTTACCTAAGTATTCAGCCTGATGCTGGGGATAACGTGGTGCCTCTTAAGCTTAAGCGTGATACTGCAAGGACTGATCGATCTCGGCGGGCAGAGGTTTTGCCGTTCCAAAAATAGAGATAGGTGTTTGTAATCTATGGCGCAATTTTGCCGCTATGGCTCTATCGGATGAAGTTAGGCTGTTGTTATAGAGCTAATCGAACGCGTGCAGAATCAAATTCAGAATATTGAGTAATAACGGTAAAAATTGACTTTAGTGTATGGAGTATCCAAAATACATAATAAGTGGACTGGGAGAGCCCGGTCGGCGTCTAAACCTCGGTGAGTTTCATCGAGGTTTTTCGCTATCTGGACGATACAAAAATCAAGGGAAGTGCTTCAGCCCCCATTGATCGTAGCCATTCCCCACCGCCTGTCGTCCGCCTTCGCAGTAAAATTTTCTTCTCAATACATCGAATGCCTGATTCGGCTGCTCTGGATTAAGTACATGTCGCCCGATGGGCCGCGCTACTAAATCTGCTAACTGTAAACCTGCTGAGTTACTCGCCTTTGCAGCCATGCGGATGCTAAACGGTAAGTCGCGCTGATATTTATTATCACCATCACATTTGAGCAAGCAGCTGGATTGAATAGTTTCAGCTCAACATGGAGGTCATATTCTGATCAAGTGACACTCTATATCAGATTCGACTTGTGGATAGCTTATGTGAGAACTGGACTGAGAAAGTGATGGTTTTCTAAAACAATGACTCAAAGCCTAATTATTCACCAACTGTGGGGAAACAGAAGACTTATATGCTCATTCTAAGCATGCGGCTTGTAAACAACAATCAAACATGCCGCAGTCTTGGGTTAGATATTTAAATGAGCGAAAGTATAAATTTATGTGGTTTTAAATCCAGGAAGCACTTTTTTTATATCCTCTAGGGTATAATCTTTCGGGAAGCGGTCTAGATATTCTGATACGCTGGCTACTAGTGCATCATTAAAATTATCCCATTCCCCATAACGGCAATCGAATCTGAATAGATTGCACATAATATAAGTTTGTTTGCCTTTTGTCTCGTTTTTTACTCTGTATAATTTTTTTCCATTAATTATATTTATTTCGATGTGATCGCTGTAGTTATCTAAGTTAGGATGAATTATTTTATAATGTTCTTTTTTATCAGGAAGGTGTTTTAGCTTCTTTTTAGGTGTAAAAAGAACTTCTTGCTCACCCTTCGCGATATTACAGTCTTTACATGATAAAGCTAGGTTTTCTGGTTCAAAAATAAATTGAGGATATACTGATTTTGGTAAAATATGGTCGATATCCCACACGAGCCCATGTGTTTCTTTTTTTTCCATCTGACAATAAGCGCATTTGTATTTTTGCTTTTCAAATAAATGTGCTCTGACCTTTTTCCTTATTCCCAACATTGCTCCATTTTTACTTCCCCACACATGATAATCCTTGCCATCATAAGATAATGTTAAATTTTCTTCGTCCGGAGAGAAATTGAAAAATCTCATTGCAAACCACTCATCACTGTTAATTGTTTCGTTAGGTGTGACACAGGATCATCTTTACTTACCAATCCCTTCTCAATCATATTGCTAATATTTTTTACCTGTTCTTTTTCGCCACTATTAAGTTCTTGGTCATTGCTTATTTTAGACAGCATAACTAATAGCAATCTGACTAAATATTCATTTGAATTGCCTGGAGAATCAAAAATTTCTGCTAGTTGATAGTCTGAGGATTTCTTTGAGTAATCCTCAGCAGCATAGAACTCTTTAGTATTCATATTGTAAACAAAGGAATTCTTTCTTGGCGCTCCAGAAACAACTTGAGGCGAATGTGTTGCTATTAGGAAATGACAACCTGTGTAAACATCAAATAGTTCTTTTAAGTTACTTATTATTTCCAGCTGCCATTGAGGATGCAGGCTTATTTCAGGTTCATCAATACAAATCATTGAACCATTCTTAATCACACCCGCAATTCCAAAAACCATTAGAAAAATATTTTGTTGCCCAGAGCTGGCCTGAGAGAACCTAAATCTATCTTTGGTGGTTTCTCTTCTAAAAAGAACATCGCTTATAGATAGTAAGCCAACATCCACTAAACAAAAAACAGCATCAATTAACTCTCCGTCAAACCAATTTTCTTCCGTTTCAAAATTGTAATCTATTGAGAATGATGATAAAGATTTGAATTTGTTTCTTAATATAGTATAGCTTTTAATGATATTATTTCGATCCAGGTTTTTATTATCGGCGCTGGTTGTTTTTGCGTATTTTATTATGCCCTCAAATTCATTTGTTTCACGGTCGTTAGATAGATCTTCTAGGAGTGACTGCTGTATAGTTTTTTTGAGTTTTTGTTCAATGGAATGACTCTCTTTTAGATTTATTTCTCTTTTTAATGCTCTAGGGATTCTTAAGGTAATTGTTACCATTGGTAAAAAACCGAGGTAGTTAAATATTTTCAAGACACCTTCTTTGTTGATCTCTCCAAAGCGAGATCTTTTTGCTATACTAAGACAGCCTTTACCAATTGATTGATAATCGCTAGAGCTAATTTCATTACCTACATACACATAATCCACCATCCTGCTTTCAAATTCCCTCCTACCTGTAGATTTTGGGAATTTATCTCTTCTACCTGTAGATACGGCCACTATGCTGGACGGACTATCATCGCTGTTACTCTCTGTTTTTATGTACTCATATCGGTCTTCTTTGTCGAATAAAAAGCTACTAACCACTTGCCTTAATAAGCGGCTCTTTCCTACAGAGTTTTCTCCTACAATAAAAGTGAAAATATTATCTATGTATTCACACTCTTGGCTTAGTGGTACGAGGTTGTTCTCGTAGAAGACATTTTTTAATTGAAATTTTTGCATACCTATCCACTTAGAAACTGAACAGTCTGAAAATCATGCTGTAAAATACATATATACAACGCTATTTGTTTGAATGTCTAGTAGGTCCTAAAAAAACTGAGTATGGATAACCCAGAAGCGATGTGGCAAGGGTGGTAAATAAATATAGCGATAGGCACGTCCTGAGGCTTGGAATAACCACAACACCATGAACACGTTCGTTCAACGCGCGAGAGGGTATCGTGATTGGAAAACGTGAGGAGCGCGTGTGGGCACAGGCTCGACCAATTGGTTCGGTGACTAAGCGGTTTCTATTCATTTCCTTCAATGAACCGGGGCAAATTATTCGCTCCTCATCCGTCAGTTGAGGTTTTACGCTGGGCGTATTGATAAGGAGAGCATTATGTCATCAGCCAATACTCCATCCGTTCGCC
>JAUVQU010000099.1 GCA_030597965.1 Cellvibrionaceae bacterium | reverse complement strand
TAATGGTTTGATCACCGGCGTGCAGTTGAGCTACTGAACCTTTCCCCATACTTTTGACCTGTAGGAGCCAGCCCTGCTGGCGAGATGTTGTTACACCCTGCCATACCCTTCGCTTGCAAGGCAAGCTCCTACACAAGCAGCCCTCTTTTGTAGGAGCCAGCCCTGCTGGTGAATGGTTCGCTCAAGGTGAATTGTTGCGTAGCAACAAGAGAGGGCACCCCGGGGTGTGCAGGGCACCAAAAGTAGGCCCTCTTAAGGGAGCTCCTACACAAGCAACTCCCCATTTGTAAGGATTTGTCCTGCAGACGATAAATAACAGACGAAAAAAAACCGGAGCTGAGTCCGGCTTTTTTTGATTAAAGAGCTGATCAAAAAGAAATGGCTTATTTACCCAACTTCTCTTTAATACGTGCTGCTTTACCAGTCAGTTCGCGCAAGTAGTACAACTTGGCCTGACGCACATCACCGCGACGCTTAACAGCAATACTGTCAACCATAGGGCTGTGAGTTTGGAAAGTACGCTCTACACCAACACCGTGAGAGATTTTACGCACAGTGAAAGCAGAGTTGATGCCGCGGTTGCGAACAGCAATAATCACACCTTCGAACGCCTGCAGACGCTCACGTGTACCTTCTTTTACTTTAACCTGAACTACTACAGTGTCGCCTGGGGCGAATGCTGGCAGGTCAGTTTTTAGTTGTTCTTGATCAATCTCTTGAATCAATTTGCTCATGATTTGCTCCTAAGAAGCATCGATAGTATGTAGCTTCACAGCTAGAACCCGGTTAACCCAGACACTTACACGAACAAGTCGTGCATAGGTGTAAGCGGCATGGCCGGCATTTAAAAATAAATTGTTTACTCGCCCTGCTCTTCGGCTTTTTGCTGAAACGTTTCAAGCAACGTTTTTTGCTCTGCCGTTAAATCGAGCTTCTCGAGAAGATCCGGACGTCTCTGCCAGGTTCTTCCCAACGCCTGCTGCAACCGCCAGCGGCGAATTTTTTCATGGTTACCCGACAACAAAACATCCGGTACCTGTTGATTTTCATACACTTCTGGACGGGTATAGTGTGGACAGTCCAACAACCCATCGACAAAAGAGTCTTGCTCAGCTGATTTTGCATGCCCTAAAGCACCCGGAATCAATCGAACTATTGTGTCTACCACCACCATGGCCGCCAATTCACCACCACTGAGCACATAGTCACCTATGGATATTTCAGCGTCGACGTGCGACTGGATCAAACGTTCATCAATGCCTTCATAACGACCGGCAACCAACACTAAATTGTGCTGCTCCGCCAAATCTGTTGCTCTGGCTTGCGTTAGCGTTTGTCCTTGAGGTGACAAATACACCACCTTAGCATCACCCTCATCATCTGAGGCCCAAGCTTTAGCAGCTTCAATGGCATCTCGCAGGGGCTGAATCATCATCAGCATGCCAGGGCCACCACCGTAGGGGCGATCATCCACCGTTTGGTGTCGATCTGCGGTGAAGCTTCTGGGGTTCCAGAGTTCCAGCTCCACCAAACCCTGCTTAATCGCTCTACTGCTAACACCGTACTGGCTGATAGCTTCAAACATTTCCGGAAATAGCGTAACAACCGCAATGCGCATCGTTGTACCTCTGACTACTTCCCAGGAGATCTGATTTAAAAATCAGGATCCCAATCAACCACTATAAGACCAGCTTCGAGATCGATACCTTTCACAAACTGTTCTGGAACATAAGGAATCAATCGCTCAGACTGATCAATACTGTTCGCATCACCTTTGACCACCAGCACATCATTCGCACCGGTTTCCATCAGCTTTGTGACTTGCCCCAACACATCAGAGCGGCCATCAAACTCAGTAACCACCGTCAAACCTTCAAGTTGATGCCAATAATAATCACCGGCATCTAACTCCGGCATCTGGTCACGCTCTATGGCTATGGTTACTCGACTCAGTGCCTGCGCCTCATCTCGGTCATCAAGACCTTTGATGTGAGCGACCAGCCCCTTGCCATGAAGTCGAAACTCATCAACTTCCATCGCTTTAACCCCATGTTTGGTTTTTAACCAAAGTGGGTTGTAGCTAAAAATATTTTCCAACGGTTGCGTATCAGAGTGGACTTTCACCCAACCCTTAACACCAAAAACCGTGGTAATACGGCCAACATCCACCAGTTTGGAGCGAGAGTTCTCTCCCATAGAATGTCAACCCTATTGATCAGCAAGTGCAAGCCGCAGCAATTAAGCCGCAGGTGCGTCTTTCAGCAATTTTGCTACACGATCAGAACACTTAGCACCCAGAGAAACCCAGTGCTCAATGCGGTCACGATCTACGCGCAAACGTTCTTCCTGGCCACGGGCTACAGGATTGAAAAAACCAACGCGCTCAATGTAACGACCATCACGGGCGGTACGGCTGTCGGATACAGAAATATGATAAAACGGGCGCTTCTTAGAACCACCACGTGCTAGACGAATGCTTACCATTGTAAGTCTACTTCCTATCTATTCAAGCCACCGCTCAATTGTTCTTTTGCCCTTTAGCTTCGTTAAAACGTACTCAGTCGGTCACTTATCAATATAAGCTCCCTCATTCCGTGCGTTTTGCCTTACTAAAGAACAAAATCCCGGCTGTGCGGAGATCTCTCACTTTAAGTTTCGTGCTGTGCCTCACGGCATGGCACACTGAAATTCTTTCCAATTTGGCTTCACACAGACTATAGGCCTGCGAAAGGCGCGAGATTTTAAGCGAAAACAAGGGAAAAGTATAGGGTGATTAGAAGAAAACTTATGGCCTTAATTGCCACCTTAGTTAACGCGCCAATCGAAGCCGTGTGATCAGATCAAAAAAGGGGCTAAAAGCCCCTTAAAATCAATTAGTTACCTACTAACCAACCCATCTATTTACCGAAGCCGGGTGGCAATCCTGGCATACCACCTGGAGGCAAGCCGCCTGGGGGCATACCACCCGGAGGCATTCCGCCACCGCCGCCCATCATGCCACCCATGCCGCGCATCATTTTGGCCATGCCACCGCCCTTCATTTTCTTCATCATTTTTGCCATCTGCTTGTGCTGTTTCAGCAGGCGGTTCAAATCTTGAATTCCGGTACCAGAACCGACAGTAATTCGGCGCTTACGTGAGCCATTGAGGATATCGGGGTTTCTGCGTTCAGCTTTCGTCATGGAGTCGATAATGACCGTCATGGTTTTAAACTGCTTGCCCATATTGGCCTGTTCCGCCATCTGCGCCATATTGCCCATACCCGGCAATTTCTCCAGCATAGCCCCCATACCGCCCATATTGTCCATTTGCTCCAGCTGATCTTTCAGGTCGTTGAGGTCGAACTTCTGACCTTTAACCACCTTCTTGACCAACTTTTCAGCTTTAACTTTATCAATCTTCTGCTCAGCTTCTTCAATTAAGCTGAGAACATCGCCCATCCCCAAAATACGTGAAGCGATACGATCAGGGTGGAAAGGCTCAAGGGCATCGGTTTTTTCACCGGTACCAATAAACTTAATTGGCTTGCCGGTGACATGGCGAACGGATAAGGCCGCACCGCCACGCGCATCACCATCTACCTTGGTCAAAATGACACCGGTCAGCGGCAGCGCTTCATTAAAGGCTTGAGCCGTATTAACCGCATCCTGGCCGATCATGGCATCGATAACAAACAGGGTCTCAACGGGATTCACTGCCGCATGCAAAGCCTTAATCTCGGCCATCATCTCTTCATCAACAGCAAGGCGGCCTGCAGTATCCACGATCACCACATCAGCATGAATCTTTTTAGCGTGCGCAACAGCATTAGCCGCAATATCGACGGGATTCTGGTCGACAGTCGAAGGGAAAAACTCCGCCTCAACTTCAGCGGCAATTGTTTCCAGCTGCTTAATCGCCGCTGGACGGTACACATCCGCAGAAGTCACCAATACTTTTTTCTTTTCGCGATCTTTTAGGTGTTTGGCCAACTTAGCAACAGAGGTGGTTTTACCCGCACCCTGCAAGCCCGCCATTAAAACAACCGCGGGTGGCACAGCCGCCAAGTTGAGTGATTCATTGGCCTCACCCATGAGAACCACAAGCTGCTGTTCAACAATTTTCACCAATTGCTGACCCGGATTAAGCGCTTTGGATACGCGCTGACCTACGGCCTGCTTACGCACCTGCTCAACAAACGCCTTTACCACGGACAACGCGACGTCCGCCTCTAACAGCGCCTTACGCACATCGCGCAACGCCGCTTTGATGTTGTCATCGGAAAGCCGAGCCTTACCACTCACCTTTTTCAAGCTAGCTGATAGGCGGTCCTGTAAATTATCAAACATAAGCAATCACTACTGATTCAAATATAGAAAGGCGGGAGTATACCCAATTTTTAACCCAGAATCCGCAGTTGGGCGCGAAAAAGACATGTACCAAGAGTAGGCACCCCGAGGCGAGATATTGGTGTGTATGGGGACATTTAAAAAATTCATGGTCACCTTATTGGCGATAAGAATTTTTTAAATTTTCCCAGGTACGCTAAGAGCTTCCGTGGGCTTTCGTGATCCAACTGCGGTTTCTAGGTCACTCCATACCGAAGCATCTATCCGCAGGAAATTCACTAAAGATGCAAACATACTTTCGTACCGCTTCAATTTAGCGGAAGGCTATGCCAAACTTTAGCCTTATAAATAGCTACACCTTAACAAAAAAGACGCCCATGACTGATACCGCAGTGCACCTGACATTTAATATTGCCGCCATAGCTATTTATCTGGCTGCTAGCGGCCACTTAATCAGTCGTACTCGCCGACAACTCGGTAGCGCTCGCACCTGGTTACTTCCCACCACTGCTGTTGCCCTGCTATGTCATGCTGCGGGCGGTTATGGATCACTTTTTACGAATGCCGGCTTAAACCTTGGCTTTTTCGAAGTGGGCTCATTAATTTTCTGGGTTATCAACTTATTGGTGCTCATCAGCGGTCTTCGTAAACCACTGCACAATTTATTTATATTTCTGTTCCCGCTATCCGCACTGGCCCTCATTAGCAGCCTTATCGTACCCTCCAGCAGTGCTTTGTTTACGAATATAACCCCAGGCATCGCCGGCCACATATTACTGTCCATTCTGGCGTACAGCCTGTTAATTATTGCGACCTTACAAGCTGTGTTATTGGCGTATCAAAACCATCAACTCAAGCACAAGCACCCCAGCGGGGTTGTAAAACTCTTACCTCCCTTGCAAACCATGGAAGCGTTATTGTTCGAGCTACTTTGGCTGGGAGAGATTCTGCTCACCCTGGCCATCGCCACAGGCGCTCTGTTTGTCGATGATTTGATGGCGCAGCACCTAGCCCACAAAACTGTCTTTTCAGTTCTCGCCTGGCTTATCTATGGCACACTACTCTGCGGTCGCCACTTCTTAGGCTGGAGGGGCAACAGTGCTATTCGCTGGAGCCTGGGTGGCTTCTCGGCACTGATGCTGGCTTATTTTGGCAGTAAATTTGTGTTGGAATTTCTGATCTAATATCTCTCAACTTAAGGCAGCCCTGTAGTATTGCGCTGACTCAAAATCTAAGAGACTATAGCGACAACTTTTCGCTATACAGGCACCGCCTCTTTGAACGACGCTCCCCTCGGCCTTTTATTTGGGATTCTGGCCATTCTAATTCTCCTCTCTGGCTTCTTTTCCAGCTCCGAAACGGGAATGATGTCTCTCAACCGTTACCGCCTGAAGCACCTGACGAAAACCAAAAACAAAGGTGCTGTGAGAGCTTCCAAGCTATTGGAGCGTCCTGATCGCCTGATCGGTGTTATTCTGATTGGTAACAACCTGGTGAATATTTTTGCCACCGTGGTCGCCACTGTTATTGCCACACGAATGTTTGGCGAGATAGGCTTAGCGGTCATGCCCGTAATTCTAACGCTAGTCATTTTGATCTTCGCCGAAGTCACCCCCAAAACCATAGCCGCGTTACATCCGGAACGTGTCGCATTCCCTGCAAGCCTCATCCTCCGACCGCTGCTGTACATTCTTTACCCTGCCGTCTGGCTGGTAAATATAATTTCGAATGGTCTGGCCAGAATATTAGGCATCGATCCGAGTAAAGCAAGCATTAGTGAACAGCTGCACCCAGATGAATTACGCACTGCGGTAGATGAACATGGCGATCTAATTCCTGATCAACACCAGGGTATATTGCTGAACGTATTAGATTTGGAGAAAGCCACCGTTGAAGACATAATGGTGCCCCGCAATGAGATTTTAGGCTTGGACATTGAAAGGTCTCCAGCGGAATTATTGGATATTATTCGTAGCAGTGAATATACCCGCCTTCCCGTTTACGAAGGTGATATCAATAACATCCGGGGCTTTTTGCATCTACGCAATGCCGCCCGCTTCATATACGGCAATGACGACAACGTCACCATCGAAGCCATTTTACGCTTTACCCGCGACCCATATTTCATTCCAGAAAGAACACCGCTGCACACCCAGCTAATGAACTTCCAAAAAGAAAAACGCCGTATCGCACTTGCGGTAGACGAATACGGAGATATTCAAGGCCTGGTCACCATGGAAGATTTACTGGAAGAAATTGTCGGCGATTTCACGACGAATACTGCTGAGGACACGAACCAGGAAATATCCCCCTTACCCGATGATTGGTACCTCATTGATGGCAGCGCAACGATCAGAGACATCAACCGTCAACTACAGTGGAAGTTGTATGCCGGTGGCCCCAAAACACTCAACGGTCTAATACTGGAACACTTAGAAAGTATACCCGAGGGTAGCCTCAGCTTTAGAGTTGGAGCCTATCAATTTGAAACCGTAAAGTGCAGCGATAAAGTCATTGAAGTAGCCAAGGTAAAGCTTATTGGGAGATGACTTCTTTATGCAGAACCACCTTTAGTAAGATAACAATTCACTTATAGGCTTAGGTTTTGAGAAATAAAAGCCTTGCAATGCATCCACACCCGCAGCCCTTAACGTCATCGCCTGATCTGCAGTTTCAACGCCTTCTGCAACCACCTTGAAGTTTTGCTGCTTACAGAAATCAATCAGCGCCCAAACCAACATTAAGCCCTGCTCATTATCCATTCTATCGATTAATGACTTATCAATTTTAACCACATCCAACGGGTAATCGATTAGCTGAGATAGCGCAGTATACCCCGTACCAAAATCATCCAATGCGACACTGATTCCCGCCTTCCTAAGGATCTCAAAATTAGCTTCTACCCTCAGACCTATGTCCGCTGCGAAAGTCTCAGTAATTTCGATCTGAATGTTTGCCAAATCTACATTACGGTAAGAAAACAAATCGATAATATTAATAAAAAAGTCGGTCGAATTCAGTTGTGCTGAAGAGATATTAATAGCGACAACAATCTTATCACCGTAAATTTTCTTTAATTTAGGCAGATCATCTAATACCCTATTAACAACCCAATAATCTAACTTCTCAAAAATACCTTTCGATTCCGCAATGGGTATAAATTCACCCGGCATCAAACTGCCGAGCGTAGCCGACTCCCAGCGAAACAAGGCCTCCACCGTTTCAACCGCATTGGTTTCTGCGTTGACAATGGACATATATTTCAACGAGAACTCATCAACTGGATGCCTTTCTAATGCCTCCAAGACATCCATCTCTCTGCGGCTTTTATCCGCCATATCCGATGAATAAAATTTATACTGATTACGACCGGAGTGTTTAGCTTGATACATGGCGGCATCAGCATTACGCATTATTTCTCTTGCACTGGCACCGTCATACGGAAACAGCGAGACGCCTATACTTGCCGATATAGGGAAACGCCCCATAGATGAAAGAAAACCTTTCTTAAACAAATCAATAATACGTATGCAAATATTATGAATCTCAATTTCATTATTAAAACTGGACAGCAAAATAGCAAATTCATCACCCGCCAGGCGGGCTATAGTAGACTGATTACCCGAATCAAAAATACGCATGATATTGCGTAACTCATCGCTAAAATCACACAAAATAGCATCACCTGCCTGATGCCCAAAGCGGTCATTAACGGTTTTAAAGTAATCCAGGTCAATGTAAAGCATCGCCATCTGTCGATTATTTTCAATCGCTTCAGACATGGATTTATTTAACTCTAGATTAAAGGTGTAACGATTCGGCAGCTGAGTAAGCGTATCCGTTTCAGCTAAAACTTTGGTCGCATCGTGAGCCTGCTGCAGACGATGGTAG
>JAUVQU010000157.1 GCA_030597965.1 Cellvibrionaceae bacterium | reverse complement strand
GATTGAAAACTTTATCCAAAGCCGCCTTCATATGATCTGGGCTCAAGTAAGCGTATCGCTGCGTCATCTTGGGATCACTGTGGGTCATTAACTTCTGCACGGTATAGAGATCTATGCCTCCCGCCACTAGGCGACAAGCAAACGTATGGCGCAAGTCATGGAATGTGAATGTTTCGATCTCCGCGGTCTTCAATAGCCGCTTAAACGCCTTGTCGATGTTGTCTAGTGGCTTACCCGTTACCGGAGAGGGGAACACTAGTCCCGTGTTATTTGAGCTTGCACGCCACTGCCGAAGAACAATTGCCGCCTCTGTACAGATGTCGAGTGATATGGCTTTGGGCTTCTTGCGTCGCGTCTTATTGATGACCTTTGTAAGCTGCTGATTGTTTAGATCAACGTGTTCCCATTCGAGTGTGAACAGGTCTGATCTGTGAAGCCCTGTCAGCAGGGCCAATAGAGTGATTGGTTGAATGTGGTCTGCGTAACGTTCAGGCTTTAGGTTGGATAAAAGCTCTATGCCTCGCTTCTCTCTCCATTGGTTAGCATTATCACGCTCCTCTCTTATGTTGGTTTCCCTGTCTATCAGGGCTGCACGAAGTACAGTTTCCTCGGCTTCTGTTAAGAAGCGTGGTTTTTGCACCTCCATATCCTGAATATCGATCAAGTCCGCTTCTAGCTTGTAGTGTGCAAGAGGGTGGTGGCTTATCACCTTGTGCTTAGTTATGGCGATATTGAAGACTGACTTTAAGTAATCCAACTCTTTTTTGGTGGTCTGAAATTTGGTTGTTTTGTTGGTGCGCCACTTCTCGATATCAGCTTCATTCAGCTTCATTAGAGGCTTGTTGTATAAGTGCCCAAAATTACGTTTGAGCCTTGTCAGAATGTCGACATGGGAAATGATGTTTCTTTCTGCGTAGGGTTTATACAGGAGCTCGATATACCCACCAAGGGTGCCGGCATCTTCTTCCGGGTTTTTCTGAGCCGGGTGCACGCCCTGGTGTGCTGTGGTCAGTATCTCTCTGGTTACAGCTCTTGCCTCGCTGATTCTCATTGCGCTCGCATCACCAAGGCTCTTCCTGCTTTTCTTTCCGTTTACCTTAAAAACACAAATGTAAGTTTTCTTGCCGGTAGGTTGGACGCGCAGGAGTAGGCCAAGAGTTTTGCCATCACGAATTTCATACGGCTTCTCTTTTGGTTTCTGCTGTTGAATCAATGACACGGTAAAGTTCTGCGGCATTTCAATTTATTTTCTTAAGTCCAATTTAAGTCCATTTTATACAAATACTATAAAATATCAATAAACTTTAAGTTAGACCTATAACTATATGATATATATAGTTATATCTATATATTATTCTATAGGGAAGGGGGTCATTATTTGATAATAAACGGATTATGTATCCGTTTGTCCTATTATCAAGTCTAGGCCAGTCTGTGTTTTTAAACAAAAGTTTTTAAACAAAACAGCAGTCACTCGCTGTGACTACCTCATTGTTTTTATGGGGACGAGCTTTAATCCCCATCTCAAAAAAGGACTGGAGGCTCTATCCGATAAGAAAAATATTTACGTGCCGAAATCACCTGCCACTTGTCTCGCATCAATTAACGGTTCGCAGGAGCTGGTATTGTCTCCGGAGTAAAAATTGAAATTACATCAGTGCCGACACTCCGGGGCTGACGCTGAAAAAGGAAGACATATGAGCTTATTTCGTGAGGAGCAAGATGAAGCACTGCGCGCAAGATTGCGTGGCGCTTATATGGCTGGCATGTGCCACCGCAGAATACAAACACCGGAAGGCGAGAAATTGCCGACCGATGCCCATGACCTGATCATTGAATACTACGATGATCTGAGCGTAGCAGAGCGCGCCAAGGCCTATGGAGAGTTCAGCCAGCTTCTTGAGGCCTCGATCGATAAGAAATAACACCTCAAGGGTTTTTTAAGCCAGGGCGATAAGGCTGTTGTGCTCTACAGCGAAGGCTATTCAAGCCAGCCGCTAAAATGCTTAATGAGCTGAAAGAGAAGGGGTTGCTTGCATCGAATCCATGGGAGGATGAATCCCAGATTACCTGTTATTACCTCTGGCACCATCTGGGCCGCAGGGCGCGTCAGGGTGCCATGATGGGTGCGGTGGATTACGCTCACTGGCACGGTTTCTTTGAGCTGCAGCAGGATCTTTACAAGCTTGAGAAGATCTACAGGCAAAGAATGGAATCAGAGGAGATAGAATAGCTTCCATCTGAACTAAAGAGGCATAAAAAAGCCCGCATCTCTATTAAAAGATTGCGGGCTTTTTTATTAGGCCTAAGCCTAAATATGGTCGGAGTGGAGGGATTCGAACCCCCGACCCTCTGGTCCCAAACCAGATGCGCTACCAAGCTGCGCTACACTCCGACAAACTGTCATGGCTATCTCGCAAGATAAGGGAAAAATCGTGCCATTCAGTGGGTGCGGATATTACTGATTGAGGTGTGAGCCGTCAACGATAAATCGTGCTTTTTCAATGTTTCTCAAAGACTTATCGAAAACTAAGTCAAATTACATGGAAGAATGGTAAAGGGTTGCTAGATACCACCCATGTAGGTCGGGCTTCAGCCCGACAAGACCTTGTCAGTGACTAATGTAGGAGCTAGCCCAGCTGGCGAACCAAGGGTTAGCTGGTTTGGGATAGTGTTCGCTTGCACGGCACCAAAAGTAGGACATCTTAAGGGAACTCCTACAAAGACCCATAATATCTCAAACAAGAAGCCTACTTTACAAACCAATAAAGACGGATTTTTTGCATCTCATCATTTGCATCTAATCAAGGGTCGAATGAATTCGATCCTACATTAAGACCGACATGGCGAGATGATATCCACGACCTCGAGCTGCAAATAAGAAGGCCGGCCTATCGGTCGATAGCCTATGGTTTGGTGTTACTGTAGGAGCTTGTCCTCAAGGTGAATTAACGCCGTGATCTGTCTACTTTGCTGAGACTGTTATTAAAGGTGTCCTACCATATGAAATGCAGGAAAAATTGCGGCATGTGCTGCATAGAACCCTCAATCTCCCAGGCCATACCTAATATGCCCAACGGCAAAAAGGCAGGGGAGCCGTGCGCTAACCTGAACCTCGACGATTACACCTGCAACATCTGGGGACAATCCAATTACCCACGATTCTGTGGTGATTTTAAGCCCGTCCAATGGGCCTGTGGCAGTGATCAACAGGAAGCCTCACAGGTCTTGCGATTTTTAGAACACGATACCCATCCATTAAAGTAGACAAAACACCTCTAATTCACCTAAATCCCATCCAAATCAATAAAAGCCTCACTAATATCGACCATAGTTGGATTGATCGCTTTTCATTATCGATAGAAACTATAAAATAGCCGCCCGTCCAGTCACACCTGTGTGCGACGAGAAGAAAAAAGACAAATCAAGAGAATCAGGGATTATGAGTTACCAAGCCGAATACCAAGCCTCCATCAATCAGCCAGAAGCCTTCTGGGGCGAAAAAGCCCAGGAACTGGATTGGTTTAAGTTACCAAAGACCATGCTGGCTAAAGATGAAAACGGTATCGACCGCTGGTTTGTCGATGGAGAAATGAACACCTGCCATATGGCGCTGGACTACCACGTCAATACAGGTCGTGGTGATCAGGTTGCTATCTATTACGATTCGCCGGTAACCAACACCAAACGCGCCATTACCTACATGGAACTGCTCGACGAAGTAGCTCAATTTGCCGGGGCACTGCGCGCCCAGGGCGTAGGCAAGGGCGATCGCGTACTTATTTATATGCCAATGATTCCACAGGCCGCCGTCGCCATGTTGGCAACTGCCCGTTTAGGTGCCGTGCATTCCGTCGTATTCGGTGGTTTTGCCGCCAAAGAGCTGGCTGTACGCATCGACGATGCCGCGCCTAAAGTAATTGTTTCTGCCAGCTGCGGCATCGAAGTAAACCGCGTCATTGAATACAAGCCTCTGCTTAACAAAGCCATTGAAATCGCCGAGGCTAAGCCTGCTCACACCATCATCTTCCAGCGCCCAGAGTGCAAAGCCGAAATGCAGGAAGGTCGTGACCTTGACTGGGAAACCGTCGCCGCTGCTGCAGAACCCACCGAGTGTGTGTCTGTTAAAGCTACCGACCCGCTGTATATCCTTTATACCTCAGGCACCACCGGTAAGCCGAAGGGTGTAGTGCGCGACAACGGTGGCCACGCCGTCGCCATGCGCTACTCCATGAAAGCCATTTACGACATGGATCCGGGCGATGTCTTCTGGGCTGCCTCCGATGTGGGCTGGGTTGTAGGGCACTCCTACATTGTATACGCGCCACTGCTCACCGGTTTAAGCACCATATTGTTTGAAGGTAAGCCCGTAGGTACACCAGACGCAGGCGCTTTCTGGCGTGTGTGTGAAGAGTACGGCGTAAAAGCTTTGTTCTCTGCACCAACTGCCTTCCGTGCCATCAGAAAGACCGATCCAGATTCAGAATGTTTGAAGCCATACAACCTGGAAAAGCTAGAAACTATCTTTATGGCTGGTGAACGCTTAGACCCACCCACTTACCACTGGGTAAAAGACCTCCTCGGCTTGCCAGTGATAGACCACTGGTGGCAGACAGAAACCGGCTGGGCAATTTGTGGCAACCTCAAAGGTGTAGAACTAAAAGAGCCTAAAGCCGGCTCATCTACATTGCCAAGCCCCGGCTTTAACGTACAGATCCTGGACGACGATGGAAACGAGCTAGGACCAAACGAGCAGGGTAACGTAGTGGTTAAACTGCCAATGCCACCCAGCTGTCTTCCCACAGTATGGGAAGATTTCCCACGATTTAAGGAAGGCTACCTCGATCAATTCCCCGGCTACTATACCAGTGGTGACGGCGGCTACATCGACGACGATGGTTACGTATTCATCATGGGGCGTACCGATGATGTCATTAACGTTGCAGGACATCGCCTAAGCACCGGCGAAATGGAAGAGGTCATCGCCGGTCACCCAGCCGTAGCCGAATGTGCCGTTGTTGGCGTGAACTGTGGTTTGAAGGGTCAAACCCCTCTGGGCTTAGTACTGCTAAAAGACGGTGTTGAAATAGACGAAGCTCAACTGCAAGTCGAGTTAATCGCCAGCATGCGCGAAAAAATCGGTGCGGTCGCCAGCTTCAAAGACGCCCGAGTCGTACAGCGCTTACCAAAAACCCGTAGCGGTAAAATCCTGCGTAAAATCATCCGCAACATTGCCGATGGCGAACCCTACGTGGTGCCATCAACCATCGATGACCCGGCAAGTCTGGATGAGATTGCAGCCGTGCTGGGTAAATAGTTGAGAAAACAACCCGTTCGCCAGCTTCGCTGGCGAACGGGTTAGCTTTTTTGATGGTGCATGGCCGATATGCCCCTTTGACTCATTTGTTTTATGAGGCTACGCATCGGCCAAATGATGATTAAGTTGTTTGTGCAATGAAACCCTGTAACTCCTGCGGCAAATGCTGCACCAAGTATGGAAGTGGTGGCCTTTCGGCGTCCGACGCTGATATAGAAGGCTGGGAGTTGTTTAATCCTGAGATATTCGAATACGTACGCGATGGCAATATCTGGATGAACCCTGAGACGGATCAGTTAATTGAGTTTTGTCCCTGGCTTAG
>JAUVQU010000030.1 GCA_030597965.1 Cellvibrionaceae bacterium | reverse complement strand
CCAGTACAGGAAAAAGCTTGAAAGTCGGCTTCAATAATTTGCTGCATACCAAATAAAAGCATCGTTACTTAGTAGTTAATATTTTTTTGGTATGATTTTTTAGGTGGGTGACTTTGTTTTAATGTAACATTGAATTGATTGTGATTATTTAATTCTTTTAGTTATCAATAAGTTGTATATCCTGTTCGACGGTCTCCCTCCGCCATATAAACGAGAAAAGCCACCCATCGGGTGGCTTTTCTCGTTTATCCGCAGAGGTAAAAAACGCCACAGCGATTTTTTAGTTTATTCCTCCCGAGTGTGATCTCAAGCCTGTATTGAAATTTATCCTTATGGGTGTGCTTTAGTCTAACGGTCAGCCTGGATTCAGTGTTTATCTTGTGATTCGGCAAGTCTACGTGTATCTTAAACTCCGTTTTTCTGCTCGAATTAGCTGTAATGGCGGCGGCTGCAGAGATTGATAAGAATTAAGCGGATTTGCCATGTGTTGGCAGGTCGCAATTAGAGAATACAACAGGAGTAATCCCCACTATGCGTATCATCTTATTGGGCGCACCAGGCGCAGGTAAAGGCACCCAGGCCCAATTTATTATGGAGAAGTATGGTATCCCTCAGATTTCTACTGGGGATATGCTGCGCGCAGCGGTAAAGGCTGGAACTCCCCTTGGTATCCAGGCTAAGGATATTATGTCCTCCGGTGGTCTGGTTTCTGATGACTTGATCATTGGTTTGGTGAAAAGCCGTATTACGGAAGCTGATTGTGCCAATGGATTCCTGTTTGATGGTTTTCCTCGCACTATTCCTCAGGCGGAAGCACTGCAAGAGGCAAGCATTGCCATTGACCATGTGATGGAAATCAATGTGGAAGATGAAGAGATTGTTGCTCGTCTTGGCGGTCGTCGTGTTCACCCGGCTTCAGGCCGCGTTTACCATGTGACGCACAATGCGCCTAAAGTAGAAGGTAAAGACGACGTAACAGGTGAAGACCTTGTTCAGCGGGAAGATGATCAGGAAGAGACTATTCGCAAGCGCCTGGCTATCTACCATGAGCAAACCAAGCCTTTGGTTGAGTTCTACGAGAAATTGGAAGCAGCAAGCGCTGATGCGGCCAAGTGTTCATTGGTGGAAGGTGTGGGCGATCTTGATGCAATTCGCGAGAAGGTGTTGGCGAAATTAGTTTGATCTTTTTAGTATAGCTATTGCGTATCATGTTTTATATCGAATAGGCTCCTAATTAGGGGCCTATTTTTTTGCCCGGGTAATGGATCAAAGTGAGGAAGTTTTGACAGACAAGTGGGGCGTAATTTTAGTTAACTTAGGCACGCCAGACGAACCGACCGCGAAAGGTGTTCGGGCGTTTTTGGCTGAGTTTCTAAGTGATAAGCGTGTGGTCGAAATCCCCAGCTTAATATGGAAGCCGTTACTGTACGGTATTATTTTACCGCTGCGCTCCAAACGAGTTGCCAAACTCTATCAATCCATCTGGACCGATAGGGGATCACCTTTAAAGGTGATCACTGAGGATCAAAAGGATGCCCTGCAAGGTGTGTTGAGTGCCCGCCATGGTGATGAGGCCCCCGAGGTGACGTATGCGATGACCTATGGCGACAATAAATTTGCACGGCAAGTTGAGACGCTTAAAGGCAGGGGCTCGAATAAATTTCTTATTTTGCCTTTGTACCCTCAATACTCGGCGACAACCACTGGCTCTGTGTTTGATCAGTATGCAGATTTGATTCGTTTGCAACGTGATATACCGGATATTAGAATTCACAAAAGTTATTGTCAGCGACAGGATTATATTGACGCTCTGGCCGCTTCTGTTTCCCGCTATTGGCAGGATAGGTCAAGCCCCCAAAAACCAAGGCCACAAAAGCTGTTGTTTTCCTTCCATGGCATACCCAAGCGCTGCATTGATTTAGGTGACCCCTATTACGATCAATGTATGTATACGGCTACTCATGTTGCTGTTGCTTTGGACTTGCCAAAAGGAGAGTGGGGTGTCAGTTTTCAGTCACGCTTAGGTAAAGCTGAATGGCTGCAGCCATATACCAATAAATTGCTGGTAGAGTGGGCGGAAAGTGGGGTGGAAAGTGTTGATGTTATTTGTCCCGCTTTTGCGTCTGATTGTTTGGAAACGATTGAGGAAATCGATGGTGAAAACCGTGAATTATTTATTCGATCCGGTGGTAAGCGCTATGGATTTATCCCTTGTTTAAATGCAGACACTGAGCATATTGAAATGATGGCAAATATTGTTGATGAGTACGTTGGTTTTGGTTGATTTTTGAAAAGCTTTTATTAGAGGCTTTTAAAGAGTTGATAATTTTCATCGGTTTTCTTGATGGGTGATAATTGAAGATAAGTGATATTTATCTGTGTATTTGAATAAAAAACCATAAAACCTATAAGAAATGCCAATTATTTCGATGAAAAGCTTGATTTTTTTTAATAATACCCTTTAAGTTTACTTGTGGTTTTTATGTATCTTTTTTAAAAAAATAAATAACAGTATTTTTTATAATCTAAGGGGCACGACAATGGCACGAGTAGCAAAAAAAAGCACTAAGGGTTCTGCTGCAAAAAGAAAGCCGACGGCGAAGAAATCTACTCCGTCTGCACTGGAAAGAGCGCAGGCTTCATTGGAAAAAATTCAGCAGGATATAGAGAAGCAAATACAGTCTGCAAAGGATGCGCGTAAAAAAGTATCTGAGCTGAGAATAAAGGCGGAGAAGTCATTGAAGGCTGCTGATAAGAGAGCCCATGAATCCGCTAAGAAAGCAGTTCAAAAAGCACTGGATAAAGCTGAGGAAATAAATACCAAAATTACCCCAGCTAAAATCAGAATTGCTGAAGAGAAAGCGGCTCATGCAGTGAAAGAGGCTGTGGACAAAGCAAACGCTAGAGTAGAAGCACTTCGTAAAAAGTTAACTGATGCAGCTGAAGCGGATATCGAAAAAGCTCGCAAAACATTTGAGACCCGTTGGAAGAAACAGCGCGACTCAGATATAGCTAAAAAGCTTAGACAGGCTGAGAAAAAGGCAACGGCTAAAGCTAAAGCGGTTCAAGCTAGAGCTGAAGCTGCAGTAAAAGCAGTTTATAAAAAGGCAGAGGCTAAGCTAAACCCTAAAAAATCAACGGCTAAAAAGCCAGTAGCTAAGAAGGCAACCGCCAAGAAAGCTCCAGCCAAGAAGGCAGCGGCTAAGAAGGCTCCAGCCAAGAAAGCTCCGGCTAAGAAGGCTCCAGCCAAGAAGGTAGCGGCTAAGAAAGCTCCGGCTAAGAAAGCAGCGGTTAAGAAGGCTCCAGCCAAGAAGGCAGCACCTAAGAAAGCACCTGCTAAGAAGAAATAGTAAGGGCCTCTTTTTAAAAACCCCCATGTCTGTGGCTTGGGGGTTTTTTTATGCCCCATATATTACCTGTGTGCGTCACGAGTTGAGCATAAAGGGTGTTTGTTTTCCTATGTTAGCACCCAAAAATCTGCGAGAATTCCCTCATTAATTATTAAGTAATGGATATTTGAATTTTGACCATAATACTGGCCCTTGATACTTCTTCTGATGCCTGTTCGGTTGCTTTGTTGCGTGATGGGGCGCGCTCTTCTTTGTGTGTTGATGCCCCTCGGGAGCACACACAGCGGTTGTTACCTATGGTTGATGAGATTTTATCGACGAATAACCTTAAGCTTCATGATTTAGACGCTATTGCTTACGGTCGTGGCCCCGGGTCGTTTACTGGTTTGAGAATTTGTTTGGGTGTCGTGCAGGGGTTGGCGTATGCCGCAGATTTACCTGTGATAGCTGTATCGACCTTGCAGGCCATGGTGTTGGGTGCTCGCCGAGAACTTGATTTAAATGCGCAAAAAGATGTCGTCGTGGCCATGGATGCCCGCATGAGCGAGGTTTATTGGGGGCATTACACAGGAATTGGGGCGCAAGCGGTTGTGGATGAGAGGGTGTCTTCTCCCATGGACTTGGCTCAATACATGAATGATTTGGCCTCTAGGGATGACGTTGTTGTGGTGGGGCCTGGTTGGCATTATTCCGATTTAAATGAGTTTAATGTTTCTGCGGCCTTTCAAGGTGTGATGCCGAAAGCGCAGGATGTTTTATCTTTAGCCGAGTCTTCGTGGCTTGCTGGGGAGTATACGACCGCTGAAAAGTCCCAGCCGACGTATTTGCGCGACAGTGTTGCCTGGCAGAAACGCAAGCGTATACGTCAGTCATAAGTACTGATTTTTCTTTTTTAGGTGTCTCTATGACAGAAACTGTACAGTTAGCTTTATTGGCAGTGCTACAGGGCTTGACTGAATTTTTACCCGTCTCATCTTCCGGTCATTTGATTTTGCCCGCAGCCTTACTCGGTTGGCAGGATCAAGGATTAGCGTTTGATGTTGCTGTGCATGTCGGTTCTTTATTGGCGGTGGTTATTTATTTTCGATCTGATTTAAAGATCATGGCTGCAGATTGGTTTCTTAGCTTTCGTGGGCAGCATACCGAATACAGTCGATTGAGCTGGTTAGTCATATTGGGGACCATTCCTGCAGGCTTAGCGGGGCTTATTTTTAATGATTTTATTGAGGTGAACCTGCGCTCCTCAGAAGTCATTGCCTTCGCGACCATAGGTTTTGGTGTTTTGCTTGGGCTTGCGGATTATTTAGGCAAGCGATCTCAGACAATCGAATTACTTTCGTGGCGTGGTGCGCTTTATATCGGAATTGCCCAGGCGCTGGCGTTAATACCAGGAACTTCACGCTCCGGTATTACCATCACTATGGCGTTGGCCTTAGGTTTCACCCGTACGGCAGCGGCACGCTTCTCGTTTTTACTCTCAATACCTTTGATTATGCTCAGTGGGGGCTATAAATCTTTAGAGTTGATCGGGCAGTCAAATGTTGATTGGGGTTTATTGCTAATGGGTGTCGTCGTCTCAGCGGTTACCGCTGGGTTGTGTATCCATTGGTTTCTAAAATTGGTCGACAGGATAGGTATGATGCCTTTTGTTATTTATCGCCTTTTATTGGGCGGGCTAATTCTCATCATCATCTAGCCCTAATACGCTACACTGTAATGCTATTTTCCAATTAAAGATCATGTGTAATTAACTCAAGAGAAGAAATAAGACTGTGAACAATATTGAATTTAATCAGGACTTGATTCGTTTTCTCTCCGCCTCAAAAACGCCTTTCCATGCGGTACGGGAAATGGCCTCTCGCCTTTTGGCGGCGGGTTATATTGAGCTGTCAGAGCGAGACTCTTGGGTATTACAAGCCGGACAAAGTTATTTTTTGACGAGAAACGATTCGTCGATTCTTGCTTTTGTGTATGGGCAGGCGGATTTAGACACTAATGGTATTCGCATGATTGGTGCGCATACGGACAGCCCTTGTTTAAAGGTTAAACCTCACCCAGAGTTAAAAAGTGCTGGTTATTTTCAGCTGGGTGTTGAAGTTTATGGGGGCGCGTTACTCAATCCGTGGTTTGACCGTGACTTGTCTTTGGCTGGCAAAGTGTCCTATCGCTGTACTCAGGGGAAAATAAAACAAACGCTGATTGATTTTTCGAAAGCCATTGCTGTTATTCCCAGTTTGGCCATCCATTTGGATCGAGACGCTAATCAAAAGCGCAGTATTAATAAGCAGACCGATATACTGCCAGTGTTAATGAGGGCAGAAGAGAAGCAACAGGATTTCCGGGCATTACTACAATCTGAATTAGTGAAGCAGGGAGTAGAGGATATTGATGAGGTCTTGGATTACGATTTGAGCTTTTATGACGTTCAAGCACCTGCTTTAGTCGGATTAAAAGATGAGTTTTTGACCAGTGCTCGCCTTGATAACTTATTGAGCTGTTATGTTGGTCTTCAAGCTTTACTGGATGGCGATACTAAGGAGAGCAGGTTATTGATCTGCAATGATCATGAAGAGGTGGGTAGTAGGTCAGCCTGCGGTGCTCAGGGCCCTATGCTGGATAACTTTTTAAACCGTCTTATTCCCAATTCAGATCAGCGTATTCGTGTAATTCAGAGCTCCCTAATGGTGTCGGCAGATAACGCCCATGGTGTACATCCTAATTTTGCTGACAAGCACGATGGAAATCATGGTCCCAAGTTGAACGATGGGCCGGTGATAAAAATAAACTCAAATCAAAGTTATGCGACTAATAGCCATACTTCAGCTATTTTCCGTAATTGGTGTCAGGCTCTTAATGTGCCAGTACAAGCCTTTGTGACCCGTTCAGATATGGGCTGCGGTAGTACCATTGGTCCTATTACTGCTGGACAGTTGGGTGTAGAGGCAATTGATGTTGGTGTCCCGACTTTTGCGATGCATTCCATTAGAGAGATGGCTGGATCAAAGGATGCTTATTACTTGTTTCGAGTATTGAGCCACTATGTAAAACAATCACAAATAAAGAGTTAGTGTCACAGCTGCGCGTTAAGTCCCGTTAATCAATTGTTGCCTCGCTTATGAAAATTCTACTCCTGTCAGCCTATGACGCGCCCAGTCATCGCCGTTGGCGAGAGGGTTTGGTTGAGCACCTGGCTGAGCACGAATGGGTGGTGTTGACATTACCACCTCGATATTTCAGTTGGCGGGTGCGGGGGAATAGTCTGAGCTGGGCTTGGGACCCCTCCAGTCGAGCATTACTAGAGAATGACTATGACCTTCTCGTTGCCACGTCGATGGTTGACCTGTCGGCTCTGCGTGGTTTTGTGCCGAGCTTGGGCCGTATTCCTACACTGATTTATTTTCACGAAAATCAATTTTCCTATCCTGAATCATCAGCCAGTCACGGCAGTGTAGAGCCCCAGATGCTAAGCCTGTACAGCGCCTTGTGCGGCGATTTACTGGTGTTTAATTCCTTGTTTAATCAGCGCACTTTTTTTGATGGCGCTCAAAAGTTACTTAAAAAACTACCGGATCATATACCTGCCGATCTTCTGGATGGTTTGAAAAATCGCGCATGTGTTCAAACTGTGCCGCTAGAGATGGGGTGTTTTCAAAAAAGTAATGAGAGTGATCTATTCACTATTATTTGGAACCATCGCTGGGAGTTCGATAAATCCCCTGAACGATTACTGGCTTTGGTTAAGCAGTTGGAGGGCTTGCCCTATCGTCTGCACGTAGTTGGTCAGCAGTTTCGAAAAAAGCCGATCGAATTCGATGAGTTGAGAATAGTTTTGGAGCAGCAGGGCACTTTGGGGCAGTGGGGTTTTGTCGAATCGCTGGCTGACTATCAATCGCTGCTATGTTCTTGCCACCTGGTGCTATCCACCGCTTTGCATGACTTTCAGGGGCTTGCCGTGATTGAGGCTGTGGCATCTGGTTGCTACCCTGTTCTGCCAAATCGCCAGGCCTACCCTGAATGGTTTGGTGCAGAGACTTGTTACGACGTCAGTGAGGATGTTGAAGCAGAGGCGGTCAATGCTGCGTTTATGATTCGAGTATTGCATGAGGATTGGTTGGCAGATCGATTGAAGATCACCGCAAATGTTGAGCAGTTTTCATGGGTACAGCAGACGGAAAATTATCGTCAACTATTATTTAAAACTATAAAATCCCATTCGCTATAAGGTTAGTGGCCGCGAAATCTTGTATCATGCGTCCAAAGTAGTGGGTAGACAGAGTACTGGTTTCACCCTCAAAGATATTGCTTAAAAAGCAGGTGCTAGGAAAATAGGTCTTATGACAGAGTCAGTAAAGAAATCCCGAGTATTAACTGGTATTACCACTACGGGCACGCCACATTTGGGTAACTATGTGGGCGCTATTCGTCCTGCGATTGCCGCCAGTCAATTGGAGACAAATGACTCTTTTTTCTTTCTTGCTGATTTCCATGCGCTGATTAAATGTCAGGATCCGGCGTTGGTTCATCAATCCACCAAAGAAATTGCGGCTACATGGTTGGCTTTGGGTTTAGACCCTGAGAATGTCGTGTTTTATCGTCAGTCCGATGTGCCTGAAATTCCAGAGCTTTGCTGGATGCTCAATTGCATGACCGCTAAGGGCCTGATGAATCGCGCCCACGCCTATAAAGGTGCCGTTGACGTTAACTTAGAGGAAGGTAAAGATCCGGATGCCGGCATTACAATGGGTCTCTATAGCTACCCAGTGCTGATGGCGGCGGATATTTTAATGTTCAATGCGAACAAGGTACCTGTCGGTAAAGATCAGATACAGCACGTGGAAATGGCACGCGATGTAGCGGCTCGTTTTAATCATCACTTTGGTGACAAGTTTGTACTTCCAGAAGCGGTAGTGGACGACAAGATTGCTGTGCTGCAGGGCCTGGATGGCCGTAAAATGAGTAAGAGTTATGGTAATACCATTCCTCTATTCTTGACCGAAAAACAGATGCAAAAGCACATCAACAAAATTAAAACGAACCTGTTAGAGCCGGGTGAACCTAAAGACCCGGATACCTCGACGGTGTTTCAGTTATGGGAAGCTTTTGCCAGTGAGCAGCAAGTGGCTGAAATGCGTCAGGCCTTTGCTGATGGAATCGCCTGGGGTGAGTCGAAGAAGCAATTGTTTGCGCTGGTAAATTCTGAATTGTCGGAAGCACGCGAAAACTACAATGACTTGATGTCGCGCCCTAAAGATATGGAAGAAATCTTACAAGCGGGTGCAGTTAAGGCGCGCCGTTATAGTCAGCCGCTATTGGATAAATGCCGTAGAGCGGTGGGTATTCGCGCGTTGAAGTAAATGTTTGTGGGGCTGTTCGCTTGCATGGCAAGCTCCTACAGAAAAGACTCATTAGAAATCATCCGTAGGAGCCAGCCTTGCTGGCGAACAGCTCTGGAGACTATTGAAATAAATCAGCCTGAGAAATCACCGTGCACATGGCGGTTGTCAGCGTCGATAAATCTTCATCGCTCATAATGTACTGCGGCATTACATACACTAGCTTGCCGAAGGGCCTTATCCATACACCCTGTTCCATAAAGGCTTTTTGAATCTTGGCCATATCCACGGGCTGCTTGGTTTCTACCACGCCAATAGCCCCTAAGATCCTGACATCTTCAACATGATCAAATGCACGGCAGGGCGCCAGACCTTGTTCCAGTAAAGTTTCAATCCGTTGAATGTTGGTTTGCCAATCCTCGCTTAATAGTAAGCGAATACTGGCGACCGCGGTGGCGGCGGCCAATGGGTTGCCCATGAACGTGGGCCCGTGCATAAAGACGCCGGCTTCCCCGTGACAGATGCCCTCACTGACCCTGTCGTTACAGAGGGTGGCCGCCATGGTCATGTAGCCACCAGTCAGTGCTTTGCCCACACAGAGAATGTCTGGTTCTATACTGGCATGCTCACAGGCAAACAGCTTGCCGGTACGGCCGAAACCTGTGGCGATCTCATCGGCAATGAGCAGCAGGTCGTATTGTTCACACAGGGTTTTCACCCGTTTTAAATATTCCGGTGAGTAAAAACGCATGCCACCCGCACCTTGAACGATCGGCTCAACAATGACAGCGGCGAGTTCTTGGTGGTGGTCTTTAATTAATTGCTCAAAGTCCGCGATATCTGTGTCGTTACAGGGCTCATCAAAACGACACTGGGGTGCCTCTGCAAAATAGTGGGTAGGCATGACATCGGCAAACAGGTGGTGCATGCCGGTGACTGGGTCACAAACCGCCATAGCGCCAAACGTATCACCGTGATAGCCACTGCGCAGGGCCAGGAATTTATGCTTTTCTGGCTGCCCCTGGCTGTGCCAGTACTGGATGGCCATTTTGAGAGCAACCTCGACGCTGACGGAACCGGAATCCGAAAAGAACACTTTAGTCAGGCTTGCGGGTGTCATCTCAATTAACAGTTGCGCCAGCTCAACGGCAGGTTGGTGGGTGAGTCCGCCAAACATCACGTGAGACATGTTATCTATCTGCGCCTTGGCGGCTTCATTGAGGACCGGGTTGTTGTAGCCATGTATGCCGGACCACCAGGAAGACATGCCTTCAATCAATTCTGTACCATCGCTCAGGGTGATGCGTACGCCAGAAGCGCCTGCAACGGGGTATACGGGCGGCGCATCGATAAACGAAGCGTAAGGGTGCCAAATGCTCTGTCGGTCAATGGCGACTATGTCTTCAGCGCTCATGGCTGTATTGCCGATTAGGGTTGTGCTCGGATTTTTATTCATGGGAATGAAGTATACCGTAAAGGTGTTGTAGGAGCGTGTCCTGCAAGTGAACATAATCGTCAAGCAGGGCTTGACTCCACTAATGCGTTTGGCGCAATCGGTTAAAATCCGTACAATGCGCCCCTCAGTGAAATTGATAGATTGAAAAGTTGCAGGTTGCTCAATGCTCGATATACAAACTCCAAAAAAACGCGCAGACGTTCACAAACTGCGTAAGCGTTTAAGGCACCAAACCGGTATGGCCATCAGCGATTACAAGATGATCGAAGAGGGCGATAAGGTCATGGTGTGTCTCTCCGGTGGTAAAGACTCCTACGCTATGCTGAGTATTTTAATGGAGCTGCAAAAAAAGGCGCCAATCCACTTTGATCTGGTGGCGGTTAATATGGACCAAAAGCAGCCAGGCTTCCCTGAGCATATTCTGCCGGAATACCTCGATAGTTTGGGTGTTGAGTATTACATTCTTGAGCGTGATACCTATTCAGTCGTAAAGAGTAAAATTCCTGAGGGTAAAACCACCTGTGGCTTATGCTCGCGTTTACGTCGTGGCACTTTATACGCCTTTGCTGAGGGTATCGGTGCGACCAAAATTGCACTGGGCCATCATAAAGACGATATTGTTGAGACTATGTTCTTAAACATGTTTCATGGTGCTCGTTTGGCCGCGATGCCACCTAAACTATTGTCCGATGATAAGCGTAATGTCGTGATTCGTCCCTTGGCCTACTGTCGAGAAAAAGATCTTGAAAAGCTTGCCTCACTGATGGAATTCCCGATCATTCCGTGCAATCTCTGTGGTTCACAGGAAAACCTGCAGCGTCAAAATATTAAAAAAATGCTGGCCGATTGGGAGCGTGAAAACCCGAATCGAATTGAAATGATTTTCTCCTCCATGCAAAATATTGCACCATCACAAATGGGTGATACTGAGTTGTTTGACTTTGCGACTTTACAGATCGATCGCAGCGGTGAGAAAAAGCCCTATGAGTATGAGTCAAACCAAAAAGTGACGCGCAATGGTGAACTGTTTGAATTACCGTCCGCCAGTCCGGACGCCAATAAAGCGGGTGTGCAGATAATAGAAGCCATTAATTTAATGGCTGACTAGGAGCCTGCCGGACAGTAACACTGTGCTACTGCGGAAAAGCAGAAGCGGTTAAATTCGACAGGCTCCTAGGGAAAGAGTTTTCCGAGAAGGACCGACACAGCAGTCTCCACCTTCAAAATCCGCTCCCCTAAATGAAAACTCTGGCACCCCTCCTGTTTCAGTTTCTCCACTTCGTAAGGAATGAATCCACCTTCTGGGCCAATCACTAAAACTGTTTCTTCTGAGCTGGCTGCAGGACAGGCTTGCTCAACACCGGGGTGGGCGAGCAGGGCACGTTTACCTTGGCATAGACCGGGTAATACATCTTCCACAAAAGTTTTGAATTTATGGTGGCATTCAACCTCTGGCATCGAAGTGTCTATGCCTTGTTCTAAGCCGAGTAGCAATTGGCGTTTTACTTTGTCTTCGGCCAGTTCGGGCGTTTGCCAAAAACTTTTTTCAACCCGGTTGCTGTGAATGAAGATCAGTTTCTTAACGCCCATGGTCGCGACGGTTTGCAGTATACGTTTGAGCATTTGTGGGCGGGGTAGAGCAATAACTAATGTTACGGGCAGGGGGGCTGGTGCTTCTTTTGTGAGTTTAAACTCTAATTCCAGCGCGTCTTTATTCAGCTTGGTGATGATACCGGTGCCGATCTTATCGTTGATCAGACCTACGCGAAGGCTGTCACCGACATTGGAACGGTGGATTTTGAGTACATGCTCTAGGCGCCGATCCGTTACTTTGGCAGTGTTGTCACTGGTCAGGTCTTGTGGGTGGAGCAGGAGAAGGTTCATTTTTCTCCTGAAGGCGCCTGACGGTGGCTCACCTCGGTGATGATGTTCTCCCCGTTTCTAAGAGACCCGACGTAAACACCAAAGTCGTCGTTCTCAAATTCTTCGTAAAATCTTTGCACGTTGACGGACACGTCCTGAAAGGCGAAGTCCAACCAAGGGAATTCCTCTTTGCTGAGCAGCTTGATTTCCGAGGCTTCTTCGGTGGTTTGGAATTCCGAGCTTAGTAATGGCGCGCGAAAGACCACATAGATTTGATTCATCTGAATCAGAGAGCCGATGGTATACAGCTCCATTTTGTCGATGTCGACCTTGGCGTGAGTTTCTTCAAAGAGCTCCCTGGCGGCGGCTTCCTGTAGGGTTTCATCGTTTTCCATAAATCCTGATGGAATAGCCCATTTGCCGACAAAGGGCTCTGTGCCGCGCTTCATGACTAGCACTTTGTCTTCCCATGTAGCAAAGCAGGAGACGAGAATTTTGGGGTTTTGGTAATGCACCATGCCGCAGGCATCGTTAGTGCATTGCATGCGTGCTTGGTGATCACCTGAAATTTGTTTTAACTCAACAGGGTGTCCACATTGACTGCAAAAATTCATGGTCGGAGTCCTGTTGAATTAAGGCGTTGAAGCCAAGCTGGTTAATACCAGGGACACCAGCATGGATTGCTGTGTAACACCGGTTTTGGCAAAGATAGAGCGAAGGTGCGCTCGAACGGTGTTCTTTTTGATGTCTAGCTCTTCGGCCACTTCATCCATGGTGTTGCCCTCGGATAGAAGGATGGCAATGGTTGCCTCTGATAATGTGAGGTGGTAGAGGTTCATCAGCAGGCGGACTGATATTTCCAAGTTCTTTTCAGGATCTTGGAGGAATATCATTAAGTAAGGTGCGCCATCCGACTCTTTTTGCTTGTCAATGGGCATAGGCTTAACAACCAACTGGTAGTCGTGCTTGCCGGATGAGCGGGGAATCGCTAGTGCATTAATAGGTGGACGCTGATCGTTGCAGATGGCATCCAGGGCCTCTTTGATGTAGCCCTTGAGTAAGTCATTCAAAGATGAGTTTTTAAGCTGTAGGGCGCTGTGGCCACGACCAAGGCCGTCTTTCTCCATCAGGTACTGCTCGGCGGTATTGTTCATTTTTAAAATGTCGCCGTTTTTATCCAGCGTGATCATGCCAATGGAGCGTTTTGAAATTGATTGTGCGTATACCTGGCGCTCGGACTCGAGCTGTTGCATCTCAATGCCGAGAGACATTGAGCGCTCCAAATGTGGAATCAGCATTTTCAGGAAAACTTTCTCGTCGTTGGAGAAGTAGCCCTGAGATTTAATACGCGATAGGCGCAAACTGATGCGACTATTTTGATTGGTGAGCCAATCTAGCCCCGCCGTAGTGTGGATGGCAGAAGGCTTTAAGAATAGTTGGTAATACTCGCTTTCGATCAGCTGGTCTTGATGAATGATGTCCTCAAGGGTGACAACTTCATTAATTGGCAGGTTGATGAGCGGGTCTTGTGCGTAATACTGTCCCATCCACAGATTGTTATTGTCCTCAATCATGGTGACATCGTGGTTCTGACCACTGGTGAACAGCAGGCCGCTGTCTGTGGGGGATGGCTGCCTTACAATTAAGCTGGCGTGCTGCAAGTTTAAAATAGCTTTCAGTTCAGAGAGAAACGAACGTTGCTTGTTTGCTGTAGTAGCGCCTTCGTACAGAGAATCCAATAGCTGAGAGTATGTGGCTATGTCGATATTTACAGGCATAAGTAATGTCAGACGTTGTTATTATTTTAGAAAGTAGAGCAAAGGGGAATTATGCCAGAGATTTGGGGCTGCGTGCTAATGGATATTAAAATGTGGGATTTTTACAGGCATAAAAAAACCAGACCGAAGTCTGGTTTTTTTAATTGCACTAGAAATTCTTACAAAGAAGGAATCTCAGGGTTGGTGCGATTCATGATGGACTGGTGACGAGCTTCAATCATGTCTTCGATTTCAGTCGTCAAAGGCAGAATCCAGAATTTGTCATCACGGATACCCTGCAGGGCAGTTTCAGCTACTTCTTCAGGCTCTGTCACATCCATTTCAACACCAGTTTCAGCCATCATCTTCTTCATGCTTTCGACATCTTTCATGCCGAAGTCTGGCTTGTTCGGATTAGCTGCCAGTTCCTCTGGGCGAACAGCGCTGGAATCGAAAATACCCGTTGCTACTGTGTGAGGTCCAGGGAATAGACCGGAGACTTTTACTGTAAAGCCGTTCATCACGCACTGCTGATAGAGGTTTTCAGTAATGGACTGAACAGCAGCTTTAGTTGCAGTGTATATTGGAGTGTAAGGCATTTTAACGACTGCGCCGTTTGCAGAGCCGGTAATAAGGAAGTGAGACTCATTTTTACAGGCGGTCATGCGTGGCATAAAGGCGCGGATTGAGTTGATTACACCCCAGACATTGACGTTCCAGCTGAAGTTCCAGTCGTTGTCATCGTAATCCCACAGGTTGCCGAACTCACCAGCACCAATACCAGCGTTGGCGAACATCAGGTCAACTTGGCCGAACTTTTCATAAACTGCATTAGCAAGCGCTAGAACACTGTCGAGCTTAGAAACGTCAGCGCGAATACCCATGGCATCAGGGCTGATCGCTTTCAGTTCTGCCGTGGTTTCTTCCAGCTTCTTGTCGTTGATATCAGAAATAACAACTTTTGCGCCGTCATTGGCCAGGGCAATAGCAATAGCACGGCCTACACCACCAGCACCACCAGTAATGACAGCAACTTTATCTTTAAAATCTTGCATGATTTTTCTCTCGGTTTTAGGTTTTAATTTACAAGCTGTCTATTCGATCAGCTACTCAGTAATTTTTTAATCAAGTGTACATAATAGGCCATTGATACTAGCGAGAGCTTTGTGTTGCATCAAACACTTTTACAGTTATTGACACTTACTCTGCCCAGTTCGATGGCCTGTATTTGCTCGATTTAACCTTTTAACGCCTTGGCCATTTCCATGGCAACGTCTTCGATCATATCTTCCTGGCCGCCAACCGCTTTACGACGGCCCATTTCCAGCAGGATGTCCTGTGAAGGTACGCCATAGCGAGCGCCAGCGCGCTTAGCAAACAGAAGGAACGAAGAGTAGACGCCAGCGTAACCCAAAGTCAGGGAGTCGCGATCAACACGAACGATCTCATCCATCAGTGGCACAATCTTTTCTTCGGCTACTGCCATCAGCTTGAAGATATCAACACCTGTGTCAGCGCCCATACGGTCGCAAACAGCAGCAAATACTTCCAGGGGTGTGTTGCCTGCGCCGGCACCCAAGCCTGCAGCGGAACCGTCAATACGGTTGGCACCAGCTTCAACGGCGGCCATGGAATTAGCAACACCCAGGCCGAGGTTGTGGTGGCCGTGGAAACCAAGCTCTGTTTCAGGCTTCAGTTTCTCACGCAGTAACTTAATACGTTCAGTTACCTGGAATGGCATCATGTAACCGGCCGAGTCCGTACAGTAGATACAGTTAGCACCGTAAGATTCCATCAGCAGGGCTTGCTCAATAATTTCTTCTGCGGAAATCATGTGGGCCATCATCAGGAAGCCAACGGTATCCAGGCCCATGGAGCTGGCCATACCAATGTGCTGCTCGGAAACGTCTGCTTCGGTACAGTGGGTGGCTACACGAATGGTGTTGACGCCATGGTCAGCCGCCATTTTCAGGTGATCAACGGTTCCAATGCCGGGTATCAGCAGTACAGAAACCTTAGCGTTCTTCATTTTTGGAACAACGGCGGTCAGGTACTCTTCGTCTGTGTGAGCAGGGAAACCGTAATTCACTGAGGTGCCGCCCAGGCCGTCACCGTGGGTTACTTCAATCAGTGGTACGCCTGCTTCATCTAAGCCTGTAGAGATATCGATCATCTCGTCCAGAGAAATCTGGTGTTGCTTAGGGTGCATACCATCACGCAAACACATATCGTGCAGAGTGATCTTTTTACCTTTGTAATCCATCTGAGCTCTCCTCAAGAATTCTTTATGTCCCGGCACTTGTCAGTGCGAGGATAATTGTGCAATGGCAGGGAGAGGGTGCTCGCAGAGCCGCAAGGTATAAGTGATACCTGAGGATTCGAGAACGCCATCGACGCTGCCATTGTGCAAATAGACCGTGTTGTCATGTGTCAGTCGATGTCGCCGTTGATCATGGCTTCCGCAAACATTTCTGCGGTGCGCAGACCAGCCGCCGTCATGATGTCCAGGTTGCCCGAGTATTTCGGCAGGAAGTCACCCAGGCCTTCAACTTCTACGAAGATGGTGACACGGTTGCCGTCGAATACAGGACCGTTTTTCAGGGTGTAGCCCGGAACGTATTTTTGAACATCCGCGACCATCTCATGCACTGATTTGGTAATAGCCTCCTGGTCCGGCTCATCAACAGTCAGGCAGTGGATGGTGTCGCGCATCATCAGTGGTGGCTCGGCAGGGTTGACCACGATGATGGCCTTACCTTTTTTGGCTCCGCCCACTTGCTCAATGGCTGCAGAGGT